>NZ_JAQOSR010000094.1:0-35018 GCF_046718885.1 Bradyrhizobium sp. UFLA01-814
GATCCCGGCGGCGCCGGCCGCAATCGCGCCGGAGCGCGTCGCGAACTGGTTGCCGGAATAGATGTGCAGGATGTCGCCCTTGAACTCCGCGGTGGCGTTCATCGGCTCCATCGGCGCATGGATGTTGATGTTGGTGGTGTATTCCGCCTCCAACAGCTTGGCCGCCGAGCCGAACGCCGCGTTCGGATCACCGTCCTTGACGAAGAACTCTCCGGAATCGCTCAATCCCTGAAGCCGCTTGGCTTCCGTGAACAGCGATTCGCTCGACAGTTTTGCGTTCGGACCGCCGTCATAGCTGATCTTCAGCGCCGCCGCGGCCTTCTTCGCCTGCGCATAGGTGTTGGCGACCGCGACGACCCAGCCGGTCGTGGTTGTGGTCTTGTCGTCGAGGGTGACGGCCTTGATGAAGCCGGGCAGCTTCTTGGCCGCGCTATCGTCGACCGACTTCACGGTGGCGCCGTAACGCACCGGCGGGGTGACCAGCGCGCCGTGGACCATGCCCGGCACCATCACGTCGATGCCGTACTTGGCCGTGCCGTTGACCTTCGACGGAATGTCGAGCTGTGGCACCGAGACGCCGATCATGGTGTACTGGTCGGGCGTCTTGAGCTTGATCGCCTTCAGATCATCCGCCGTGAAAGTTTTGGTCGCCTTGCCGCTCTTCACCACCTCGGCGAACGACATCGACTTCTTCGACTTCGCATGGCTGATCTTGGAATCGCGCACCACCAGCTCGCCGGCCGGCACGCCCATGGAGGCCGCCGCCGCCTCGGTCAATGCGATGCGGCCGGCGGCGCCGGCGCGGCTCATCGCGTCGAAGTTCATCATCGTCGACCAGCTGCCGCCGGTGATCTGCGCGCCCAGCACGGGATCGTTGAACTTCGGATCATTGGAGGCGAGCTGAACCCGCATGTCCTTCCAGTTCGCGCCGAGCTCTTCGGCCACGATCTGCGCCATGGTCGAGGCGACGTGCTGGCCCATGTCGGCCTTGCCGCATGTCACGGTGACGAGACCGTCGGGCGCGATCGAATACCAAACACTCGGCTCGAAGTTGGCGGTTGCGGGTGCCGCGAGCGCCTGGTCGATGCCGGACGCGGCGTAGCCGAGCACGAGGCCGGTTGCAGCGGTGCCGACCAGGAAGGAACGGCGGCTGAGATCGGTCGTCTCGGGCGCGAGGTTTTTCACGTGCTTGTTCATGTGGCCCTCCGCTCGGATCCGGTGGCCGATGCGGTGCGCATGTCGGACGCAGCGCGCATGATCGCCTTCTGGATTCGTGAATAGGTCATGCAACGGCAGAGATTGCCGTCCATATGCGCGACCACTTCTTCCTTGGTCGGGTTGGTGTTCTTCGACAGCAGCGCCGCCGCCTGCATGATCTGGCCGGACTGGCAGTAGCCGCATTGCGGCACCTGCTCGGCGACCCAGGCCTTCTGCAAGGGATGATCGCCCTTGGCGGACAGGCCTTCGATGGTGGTGATCTTCTTGCCGACGGCGTCGGCGACCGAGGTCTGGCAGGACCGCACCGCTTCGCCGTTGACGTGAACCGTGCAGGCGCCACACAGACCGGCGCCGCAACCGAATTTGGTGCCCGTCATCTGCAATTGCTCGCGGATGACCCAAAGCAGCGGCGTATCATTGGCCGCCTCGACGGACATATTCCGTCCGTTGATATTGAGATTTGGCATCTCTCTCCCCTTCCGGTGTAGGAAGCCGCTTACGGCGGCAACTCACTGTTGGGTCTTGGCCGGCGCCCACCGGGTCAGCGACAGTTGCCGAAACAATGATCCGGTTCCCGGCTGGAGGCAATCCAATTTGGAATTGCTCGAAAAGAATAAATTTCCGAAGATGCCTGTTGTGCGATGCGGCAACGGCATGACGCTTTTTGGAATGCCAGCGTTCGTGTCTAATCGACTGGCGCTTGCTCAAAGCGTCGGCAGCAGGGATCGGCAACGCCGTCCGATGACAGCGGCGAGAGAAACACAAGGAGCCCGTCAATGGCCAAGCTCAACCGCAGCGGCGTCGACATCTACTACGAGATTCACGGCAGCGGCCCGCCGCTGATCCTGACCCACGGCTATTCCTCGACGTCGGCGATGTGGCAGGGCCAGATCGAGGCGCTGTCGCAACGGCACAAGCTGATCCTGTGGGACATGCGCGGGCACGGCCAATCCGACTATCCGGACGATCCCGATGCCTATAGCGAAGCGCTGACGGTCGGCGACATCGCCGCTTTGCTCGACGCCGCCGGCGCCGACAAGGCGATCGTCGGCGGGCTGTCGCTCGGCGGCTACATGTCGCTCGCCTTTCATCGCGCCCATCCGGAGCGGGTGCGGGCGCTGCTGATCATCGACACCGGCCCGGGCTTCAAGAAGGACGACGCCCGCGAGGTCTGGAACAAGCGCGCCCGCGAGACCGGCGACCGCTTCGACCGCGAAGGGCTCGAGGTGCTGAGATCGCTGAGCGCCGAGCGCGCGTCGGTCACCCATCGCAACGCCAGGGGCCTCGCGCTCGCGGCGCGCGGCATGCTGGCCCAGCGTGATGCACGGGTGATCGAATCGCTGCCCGGGATCCAGGTGCCAGCGTTGGTTGTGGTCGGCGCTGACGACACGCCATTTCTGGCGGCGTCCGACTACATGGCGGCAAAGATCCCTGGTGCGCAGAAGGCGGTGATTCCGAACGCCGGCCACGCCGTCAACATCGACCAGCCGCAGGCCTTCATCGCCGCGGTGCTGCCGTTCCTGGACGGCCTTGAGGGCGCGCCGGGAAAGACCGCGCCATGAAGACGATCGCCGTTGCCTTGTTGCTGACTGCGGCCACGACAGGGGCGAGCGCGCAGAAGCGGCCGTTCGTCACAGCCCCGTCCACGTTCACCGCGACGTTGTCGAACACCACGCCGCTGGCGTTCGGCATGGGCGTTGCGGACGCGCAGCGCGCGCTCGGCACGCCCCTCACCTATGTCAGCGGACGGCCCGGCAACGAGATCTTCCTGACCTTCCGCGACCTCGGCGGCAGCGGGCTGTTTCCGCACCACGACCGTCTCTTCCTCCAATTCCGCAAGCACCGGCTGACCGGCTGGAAGGCCGACTGGGGCGAGAACTGGATGTGGCGCTAGGGCATGGTCCGGAAACGTGCGAAGCGGTTTTCCGAAAAGGCCACGCTCAAACGAAGAGCCAAAGCGCGACGACAATGTCATCGCGCTTTGGACCACATCGTCGATGACCTTCATGCAACCCCCAACATGACAAGGATGGACCATGGGACAAGACATCAAACTCAAGGCTTCGGACGGATTTGAACTCGGCGCCTACCGCGCCGATCCTGCCGGCGCGCCGAAGGGCGCGGTCGTCGTGATCCAGGAGATCTTTGGCGTCAATCACCACATCCGCTCGGTCTGCGACCGGCTGGCGAAGGAAGGCTATGTCGCGGTTGCGCCGTCGATCTTCGACCGCATCACGCCGAACTTCCAGAGCGGCTATTCCCCCGACGAGATCGCCGAGGCGCGGAAGTTCGTCGCCAATCCGGACTGGGCCGCGATGCTGCGCGACAGCCAGGCCGCGATCGACGCGGTCAAACCGGTCGGGCCGGTCGGCATCATCGGCTTCTGCCTCGGCGGCAGCGTCGCCTATGCTGCCGCCACCAAGCTCGCCGGGCTGTCAGCCGCGGTCGGCTATTACGGCGGCGCCGTCGTGCGCTTCGCCGACGACAAGCCGGCAGTGCCGACGCAGCTGCATTTCGGCGAGAAGGACGCCGGCATTCCCTTGAGCGATGTCGAGACCATCAAGTCGAAGCGGCCCGAGGTCGAGGTCTTCATCTATCCCGGCGCGCAGCACGGGTTCCATTGCGACGAGCGCGCCAGCTACGACAAGGCAAGCGCCGACATCGCCTGGCCGCGCAGCATGGAATTTTTCGCAAAGCATTTGAAGCGATAGGAAGCGAGCTTCTCCACCCGTCGTTCCGGGGCGCGCAAAGCGCGAACCTCAGGTGCGCAATTGCGCACCGGCGAACCTCGAGATTCCGGGTTCGATGCTGCGCATCGCCCCGGAAAGTCGAAGGACGCTGTCCTTCGTCAGAACCAGCGCTCGCCGACGAACACCGTATCGCCCGGGCTCATCGGCGTGCCCAGCGGCACCACGAAGCGGCCGGAGCCGGACGCATCGGTGTGGGTCAGCGTCACGCTGTCGCGGCGGGCCCGCGGCGAGAAGCCGCCGGCGATCGCGACCGCGCTCTCGACCGTCATGTTCGGCACGTAGGGATATTGGCCGGGGGCCTGGACTTCGCCGAGGATGAAGAACGGACGATAGGACTCGATCTCGACCGCCACCGAAGGCTCGCGGATAAAGCCGTTGCGCAGCCGTGCCGAGATTTCGCCGGCAAGCCCGGCCGGCGTGCGGCCGCGTGCCGGCACCGAGCCGATCAGCGGCATCGTGATCGCGCCCGCGGCGTCGATCGCATAGGAATTGGTCAGGCCTTCCTGGCCGTAGACCACGACGCGGAGCTTGTCGCCGGGGCCAAGATGATAGCCGTTGTCGTAACCGGCCGGCGGTCCACCCGGGGCAGCGGCATAGACGACCGGGGCGGCGGCCGGCGCGGCATAGCCATAACCAGGGGACGCGCTGGCGAAGGCGGAACGCAATGCGCTGATCGCACCGCCGCCGCCTGCATCAGCAACCGGAGCGGGTGCGTAGGCCGGACCATAGCTGACGGCATCGACGCCTTGCGGGCCGACGGCGACGGGACCGGACGTGCTCATGCAGCCAGACAGCGCGAGCGCAGCCACAACGGCAGTGATCGGCAATCGTAACGCGCGTGCAACCGGCACCGGACCTATCCCTCAACGGCGAGACAGGCCCAGTCTTGCACCACTTATGGTTAATAAAGGGTTTTCGAGGGTCGAGCGGGAGGCCGGAAAAGCCGGCCTCCCATTGGCTTAGCGCCGTGCCCGGCAAGAGCGCAAACCGGCTTTCCGGAGCGAGCTCTTTCTCAACAAGACGATCAGGCGGTGACGCCGACGCCGATCGGGCAGGACACGCCGGTGCCGCCGAGCCCGCAATAGCCCGCCGGATTCTTGGCGAGGTATTGCTGGTGGTAGTCCTCGGCGAAGTAGAATTCGCCGGCCGGCGCGATCTCGGTGGTGATGGCGCCGAGGCCCTTGGCGGCCAGCGCCTTCTGATACATCGCCTGCGACTCGTCGGCGGCTTTGCGCTGCGCGTCGCTGAACGTGTAGATCGCGGAGCGATATTGCGTGCCGATGTCGTTGCCCTGGCGCATGCCCTGCGTCGGGTTGTGGCTCTCCCAGAACGTCTTCAGCAGCTTCTCGTAGGAGATCTTCTTCGGGTCGAACACGACCAGCACCACTTCGGTGTGGCCGGTGCGCCCCGAGCATACTTCCTCATAGGTCGGGTTCGGCGTGTGGCCGCCGGCATAGCCGACCGCGGTGGTGTAGATTCCCTCGCCGAGTTCCCAGAATTTGCGCTCCGCGCCCCAGAAGCAGCCGAGCCCGAACACCGCCTGTTCGAGGCCTTGCGGATAAGGCGGCTGCAACTTGCTGCCATTGACGAAATGGGTGGTCGCGGTCGGGATCGGCGTGGCGCGGCCCTGCAGCGCCTCGGCGGCGCTTGGCAACGCGGTGGTCTTGCGCATGAACAACATGGACACCTCCAGGCGGGACATCGGCCGACGCGGCAACAGCCTGCGGGCCGGCTGTCACCTATATATGTCCTTACGCGGATGATGGCAGCCCCGTTACTGAGGGCTGCAGCCAAGGAGGGCTGCCGACAAGTCAGTCGCGCGCGTAGCCGATCAAGGGCTTGCGCGGCCGGAACAGGATCATCAGCAGGATGCCGGCAATGCCGAGCACTGCGAACACCGGCTGCTCCAGAAGCAGGCGGATCACGTCATTCCAGAGCCAGGGCGCGAAGCGGTCCACCCAGGCATGGAATGCCTGCTGGCTCGACTGGTGGATGTCGTTCCAGAACTGGCCGAATTGGGTGAACCGCAGGCTCTGGTCGGCGACGTAGCGGGCCCCGTCATAGACCATGAAGATGAAGCTGCCGGCCAGCAGCAGAAGGCCGATCAGACGGAAAAAGCCGCGGATCATGCGTCACCCTAACTCCCAGTCGCGCCCCACGCGTCGTCAGGCCTTACCGGGCGCCCCCCGGAAATTCAACCTCTTCAGCGGCTTATCCGGCCCTCGCGGGGGCGATTTCGGGCCCTTTTTGGGTCCCGAAAGCGTTGACGCTTCAGCCCGCGCCATCTATAAGACCGGCCGATGGCGGCGGGCGCAATCCTGCCGCCGCTGTTCTTTGGACAGTGCCGCAGGCGCGGGGCAGCATTTTGCGCTCCTCGCATGGCCGCCTCAAGGACACCCAAGAAAACCACCTTGGACAAATACATCAGAGTTGAGATTTGAACCGGCCGGTGCGCGCAAGCCCGACCACCGAGCGATCACCGCCGAAGGACAGTTAGAGAACCATGGCCAACACCACCTCCGCCAAGAAGGCGACCCGCAAGATTGCCCGCCGCACCATCGTCAACAAGTCGCGCCGCACGCAGATGCGTGGCGCGGTGCGCACCGTCGAGGAAGCGATCAAGAGCGGCGACCGCGAGGCGGCACTGAAGGCGATGAGCCGCGCCGAGCCCGAGCTGATGAAGGCAGCGCAGCGCAACATCATTCACAAGAACAATGCGAGCCGTAAGGTGTCGCGTTTGTCGCAGCGGATCGCCAAGCTCGCCAAGTAAAAGCTCGGCGCGTGAGCTGACTGGAAGACACATTTGTCACGAAGCCCGGCTCGCGCCGGGCTTTTTGTTTTTGTCTCGACTTTTGTCGTGGAAGTTTCATAGCGCGAGAACACTTCGCGTTGCCGCGCGACGAACTGCGTGTCATGTTTCGTTTCGTCGCGTCCGTAGTTCTACCGGCTCAACATGCTTAATGCGCCGCACTCGCCCACAGATTGTCCTTCGCTAAGCTGGATAGATGGAATAGCGCGCAAGCATTTCGCGGCGAAACCTGCGAAGCGGGGTTACCCTGCAAAAGTAATCGAGAAAAATGACGTCTCGCGAATTACTTATGCACATAGCGTTGGACAGCGATTGGAAAAATGACCGGCGCGAGACCAAATGTAAATTTTCTATGAAAAATTTTTGGTATTGCACCGTCGTTTGTGACGCGCGTGAATCTGTGCGCTGATTCAAAAACTTGCTTTCGCAACTCAGCGTCGGCAGCGCCGCAACAGTCGCGAAGAGTCTCGGCCCCCGTCGAATCCACGGATTGTCAGGAAATGTGCTTGGTGTATTTATTTCTTGTTCGCGACGCCCACGGCTCTCCAGATCAGCGCGGTTTGAGACCCAGGGGCGGACGCACAAATCGGCGGCGGTGTGTGCGTTAGCGACGCTTTCCAAGCGAAGCTGGATTGACGGCTCATAGCGATATGAGGACGGACGACCTGTGTCAAAAATTCTCCGGCGATGTCCCCGGCAATTTGGGGGATCGAACAAGAGAGACCAGGACGTCGGTCGGAATCTGGCAGCGGGAACGCGGAGCGAGTGAACGGGTTGACGACGACACGGCGGCGGCGAAGCGCCGGGCATTTCGGTGTTCGGTAGCAGCAGTTCGAATTTGAAGACACGAGCAAGCTGACAACTTGCCGCGATACGTCGCGGCGGGAGGGGGAGGACTTATGCCTTACGGTATCATCACTGCAGTCGAACCAACGACAGCCGAAGCGCAAATTTCCAGTGGTGCCGTAATCAACCCCTCGGACGTCAGTTCCTACCCGCAGCGTCCGTCGAGTACGCGCTGACCTCGCGGGGCGCATCTTCTCCAAACAGCTGATCTGTCGGGTGGCGCATGGTCGCCGCACGGGAGAGCTTTGTACGGAGCAGACCGCGTCCGCTAGAGGTCGCGCCGTGGCAGCAAACCTGCGCGGCGCTTTCGCAACGAATATCTCTCAGACTTGGAAGTACGAAAGCAATGACGAACACGGAACAGGATCGCTGGTCGCGGGTGAAGGGACGTCTGCGGACGAGCGTTGGCGAGGACGTTTACACGAGCTGGTTCGCACGGATGGATCTGGAGAGCGTGCACGACGAGAGCGTGCACCTGTCGGTTCCGACCCGGTTCCTCAAGAGCTGGATCCAGGCGCATTACGCTGATCGCGTGCTGTCCTGCTGGCAGGCTGAGATGCCGGAAGTGCACAAGATCGACCTTACCGTCCGCTCCGCGATCCGTGCGACGGCTCCGGTGAAGGAAACGGCTGCGCCCGTCGAAGTGCGCCGCATCGAGCGCACCGACGGCCGCCCTGCGCCCGAATTGCGCTCGTTTGCAACTGCGCCGGTGTCGGCAAGCCATGACGCGCTCGGCGGCTCGCCGCTCGATCCGCGCCTGACCTTTGCCAGCTTCGTCGTCGGCCGGTCCAACACGCTGGCCCATGCGGCGGCCCGCCAGGTCGCGGAAGGTCGCCGCGGCGATCCCGTGATGTTCAACCCGCTCTACATCCATGCCGGCGTCGGCCTCGGCAAGACGCACCTGCTGCAGGCGGTGACCTGGTCCGGCAATTCCGGCGGCGAACGCAAGGTGCTGTATCTCACCGCCGAGAAGTTCATGTACGGCTTCGTCGCGGCGCTGAAGACGCAGACGGCGCTGGCCTTCAAGGAGGCGCTGCGCGGCATCGACGTGCTGGTCATCGACGATCTGCAGTTCCTGCAAGGCAAGTCGACGCAGGCCGAGTTCTGCCACACCCTGAACGCGCTGATCGATGCCGGCCGCCAGGTCGTGATCGCGGCCGACCGTCCGCCGTCCGATCTGGAAAGCCTCGACGACCGCGTGCGCTCGCGGCTCGCCGGCGGCCTCGTGGTCGAGATGGGCTCGCTCGGCGAGGAGCTGCGGCTCGGCATCCTAAAGTCGCGCGTCGCCGCGGCCCGCGTCCACCATGCGAGCTTCGACGTGCCGGAGGAGGTGCTCGACTATCTGGCGCGCACCATCACCCATAACGGCCGCGACCTTGAAGGCGCGATCAACCGCCTGCTGGCGCACTCGAAGCTCAACAACCAGCCGGTGACGCTGGAGATGGCCGAGCGCGAGGTGCGCGACCTGATCCGCCCGCAGGAGCCGAAGCGGATCAAGATCGAGGACATCCAGCGCGTGGTCGCCCGGCAGTACAATGTCAGCCGCTCCGACTTGCTGTCGTCCCGCCGCACCGCCAATGTGGTGCGCCCGCGTCAGGTCGCGATGTATCTGGCGAAGACGCTGACCTTGCGCTCGCTGCCGGAGATCGGCCGGCGCTTCGGCGGCCGCGACCACACCACGGTGTTGCACGCCGTGCGCAAGATTGAGGCACTGGTCGCCAAGGACACGACACTCTCGGAGGAAGTCGAATCGCTGAAGCGCCAGCTACAGGAATAGGGCCGCTTCATCCGGCCGGCTCGTTCCATCGCCCTCCCCTTTGCCAAAGGGGAGGGCTAAACTTTTTTCCGACCCAAAACGTGGGGAACGGGGCTCGTTTCGCGCCCGTATCCCTTGCACCGGCCGCCCATCCGCGCCACCTTGCGGTCCCCCCGTGGGTTTGATCAAATCCGGTATTGATCCGGCTTTTCGGGTTTCCAATGCCGCGGTGCTGCCCTGAACGGCCGCCCGGCTTTTCCATCTGAGGGATCTGGCGGGTATTGCAATGAAGGTCACCGTCGAGCGCGCGCAACTCCTGAAATCGCTGGGTCACGTTCACCGCGTGGTCGAGCGCCGCAACACCATCCCGATCCTCGGCAACGTGTTGATCCGCGCCGAGGGCGCCAAATTGTCGCTGAAGGCGACCGACCTCGACCTCGAGGTGACGGAGACCTTGGCCGCCGAGACCGGAACCGCCGGCTCGACCACGGTGCCCGCGCACATGTTCTACGACATCGTCCGCAAGCTGCCCGACGGCTCGCAGATCGTGCTGGAAGCCGATGGCGACCGCTCGGTGCTGGCCGTGCGCGCCGGCCGCTCGCGCTTCACGCTGCAGACCCTGCCCGAGAGCGACTTCCCGGGCCTTGCCGCCGGCGACATGACGCATTCGTTCTCGCTGCCGGCCTCCGATATCAAGCGCCTGATCGACCGCACCCAGTTCGCGATCTCGACCGAAGAGACCCGCTACTACCTCAACGGCATCTATCTGCACGCGGCCGGCAGCGCCAAGGCGGCGACCCTGCGCGGGGTTGCGACCGATGGCCACCGGCTGGCGCAGATCGACCTCGCGCTGCCCAAGGGCGCAACCGGCATGCCCGGCGTGATCGTTCCGCGCAAGACGGTCGGTGAGGTGCAGCGGCTGATCGAGGGCGACGACGCCGAGATCTCGATCGAGCTGTCGGACGGCAAGATCCGCTTCACGCTCGGCAATGTGGTGCTGACCTCGAAGCTGATCGACGGCACATTCCCGGACTATGGCCGCGTCATTCCGCAGAACAACGACAAGGAACTCGTCGTCGACAAGAAGGATTTCGAGGCCGCCGTCGACCGCGTCTCGACGATTTCCAGCGAACGCGGCCGCGCGGTGAAGCTCGCGCTGTCCGCGGGCAAGCTGGTGCTATCGGTCACCAATCCGGATTCCGGCAGCGCCACCGAGGAGCTCGAGGTCGAATACGCCTCCGACGCGCTCGATATCGGCTTCAACTCGCGCTATCTGCTCGACATCGCCGCCCAGATCGAGGGCGAGGTCGCGGTGCTGAAGCTCGCCGATCCGGGTTCGCCGACCCTGGTGCAGGACCGCGACAGCAAGGGCGCGCTCTACGTGCTGATGCCGATGCGGGTGTGATGACCCTCTCCACACGCGCAACTGCACCCTCTCCCCTTGTGGGAGAGGGTGGCGCCGAAGGCGCCGGGTGAGGGGTTGGTGCCGCGAACGCCGCACCATCGACCGACCGATGAACGCCTCCGCACTTTTGCAAAGAAGATGCGCCGAGAGCCGACTGACGCGGAAGCGAAGATGTGGCGCCTGCTGCGCGATCGGCGCCTGTCGCACTTGAAATTTCGAAGGCAGGTTCCATTTCGCAATTACATTCTCGACTTCGCGTGCTTTGAGAAGCGCCTCGCCATCGAGATCGACGGCGGTCAGCACGCTTCGTCGCCGCATGATGCATCCAGGGCTGACGCGCTTACGGCGGAAGGCTTTCAGGTCTTGCGCTACTGGAACAATGACGCCTTGCGGACGCCCGGGGCAGTGCTGGAAGACATTGTCGCCAAGCTTGCCGAGCTGTGAGATACCCCTCACCCGTCGCCTCACTTCGTGAGGCGCCACCCTCTCCCACAGGGGGAGAGGGGAAGGAAGAGAGATGACCCCGTCCCGCATTCACCGCCTGTCGCTGACGCATTTCCGCAATTACCGGACGGCGACGCTGCAGGTCGCCGGCGACATGGTGGTGCTGGTCGGGCCAAACGGCGCCGGCAAGACCAATTGCATGGAAGCGGTCTCGTTCCTGTCGCCGGGTCGCGGCCTGCGCCGCGCGACGCTGGAGGACATCGCCGACAATCAGGGTGACGGCTCCTGGGCGGTATCCGCCGAAGTCGAGGGCGCGCTCGGCCTCGCCACGCTCGGCACCGGTATCGATCCGCCGACCGGTGACGCCGGCAGCACGCGGCGCTGCCGCATCGACCGCGAACCGGTGGGGTCCGCGACCGCGTTCGGCGATCATCTGCGCATCGTGTGGCTGACGCCAGCGATGGACGGCCTGTTCATGGGCGCCGCCTCGGAGCGGCGGCGCTTCTTCGATCGCCTGGTGCTGGCGATCGATTCCGAGCATTCCAGCCGCGTCTCCGCGCTGGAGCGCTCGCTGCGCTCGCGCAACCGGCTGCTCGAGGTGCGCAACTATGACGACCATTGGTGTGACGCGATCGAGCGCGAGACCGCGGAGCTTGCGGTCGCGGTCGCCGCGTCGCGCGGCCAGACCGCCGCCAAGCTCGCCGTGATGCTGCGCGAGCGCGGCGCCGCCTCGGCCTTCCCCTCCGCCGAGATCATGCTCGACGGCTGGATGGAGAACGCGCTGCTGCGAGAGCCCGCAACCGCGGTCGAGGACCGCTACCGCGAAATCCTGCGCGCCAGCCGGCCACGCGATGCCGCCGCCGGGCGCACGCTCGACGGCCCGCATCTGACCGATCTGCAGGTGGTCTACGCGCCGAAGAACATGCCGGCGCGTGACGCCTCGACCGGCGAGCAGAAGGCGCTCTTGATCGGGCTGGTGCTGGCGCACGCCACGATGGTCGCGGAGATGACCGGCATCGTACCGCTGCTGCTGCTCGACGAGGTCGTCGCCCATCTCGATCCGAACCGCCGCAAGGCGCTGTTCGACGAGCTCGCCAAGCTCGGCGCGCAGGTCTGGATGACCGGCGCCGATCCCGCGGCGTTCGTCGACATCGGCCCTCGGGGGGAGATTTTCGACATCGAATCCGGCCGCACCACACGGCGCGGCTGATTGGCTAGTCTAGGGCAATCTGAAGCGATGGCGCCGTCGCAGAGCGCATTGCCAAAATATCGAAAACAACCCCATGCAAAGTAGCCGGCGGCGGCCGGCGTTCGACCAAGCAGCTTGACACGTCGGGCAACTCAGGAACATTATTCTAATATTCCGAAATTGCGCTAGCATTCCCTCGCCCCCCGGTTCGCCCATGCCCAGCGGGGAGAAGCGAACCTCCGAAGCCGCTCCAATTCAGCCTGGTCTCATCATGTTTCTGGCGGCGCAGAATCGGCCTCGATAAGGGCTTCGAATCCGCCACCGAATCGGGCTTTTCAAAGCCCTCGGAATCCGCCTTTGAAGACCTTGAAAAAGGCCTAAAAAATCCCATCTATTCAATAGTTTGTAGATGGAGACTTTGCGCTAGGCGCAACCCCTCTTTCATGGCACAAATAGCGGAATCAGCGCCTCATTTTGTGCAGCTGATTCGGGACATCCTCGAAGGCCTCACATGACTGAACCTGCCCGGCAGACCCCTGCCGAATCTGAGCATCCCATTCCGGCTGAATATGGTGCGGAATCGATCCGGGTGCTGAAGGGCCTTGACGCCGTCCGCAAGCGCCCCGGCATGTATATCGGCGACACCGACGACGGTTCCGGCCTGCACCACATGGTCTACGAGGTCGTCGACAATGCGATCGACGAGGCGCTGGCGGGCCATGCCAGCCGCGTCCTGGTCACCCTCAACGCCGACAATTCCGTCACCGTGTACGACGACGGACGCGGCATTCCGGTCGGCATCCACAAGGAAGAGGGCGTCTCGGCAGCCGAGGTCATCATGACCCAGCTGCACGCCGGCGGAAAATTCGACCAGAACTCCTACAAGGTTTCCGGCGGTCTGCACGGCGTCGGCGTCTCCGTCGTCAACGCGCTCTCCAGCAAGCTCGCGCTGCGGATCTGGCGCGACGACAAGGAGCACTACATCGAATTCGCGCACGGCGATGCCGTGGCGCCGCTCAAGGTGGTCGGCGATGCCCCGGGCAAGCGCGGCACCGAGGTCACCTTCCTCGCCTCGGCCGAGACCTTCAAGAACATCGAATATGATTTCGCGACGCTGGAGCACCGGCTGCGCGAGCTCGCCTTCCTCAATTCCGGCGTCAACATCGTACTCTCCGACATGCGTCACGCGGTCGAGAAGCGCGAGGAGATGCACTATTCCGGCGGTGTCGAGGAATTCGTCAAGTATCTCGACCGCAACAAGAAGGCGATCGTGCCGGCACCGATCATGGTGCGCTCGGAAGCCAACGGCATCGGTGTCGAGGCGGCGCTGTGGTGGAACGACAGCTACCACGAGAACGTGCTGTGCTTCACCAACAACATCCCGCAGCGCGACGGCGGCACCCATCTGGCCGGCTTCCGCGGCGCGCTGACCCGCCAGGTCAACGGCTATGCCGACGCCAATGCGAAGAAGGAAAAGATCGCGCTGACCGGCGACGATTGCCGCGAAGGCCTCACCGCGGTGCTGTCGGTGAAGGTGCCCGATCCGAAATTCTCGTCGCAGACCAAGGACAAGCTGGTGTCCTCGGAGGTTCGGCCGGTGGTCGAGAACGTCCTGAACGAGGCGCTCGCCGCCTGGTTCGAGGAGAATCCGAAGGAAGCCAAGGAGATCGTCGGCAAGGTGATCCAGGCCGCCGCGGCCCGCGAGGCTGCGCGCAAGGCCCGCGAGCTGACCCGCAAGAATCCGCTCAGCGTCTCCTCGCTGCCCGGCAAGCTCGCCGACTGCCAGGAGAAGGACCCGGCCAAATCCGAACTGTTCATCGTCGAGGGCGACTCGGCAGGCGGCAGCGCCAAGCAGGGCCGCAACCGCGAATTCCAGGCGGTGCTGCCGCTGCGCGGCAAGATCCTCAATGTCGAGCGCGTCCGTCCCGACAAGATGCTGTCGTCCGAGCAGATCGGCACGCTGATCACCGCGCTCGGCACCGGCATCAGCGACGATTTCTCGGTCGACAAGCTGCGCTATCACAAGATCATCGTGATGACCGACGCCGACGTCGACGGCGCCCATATCCGCACGCTGCTGCTGACCTTCTTCTATCGTCAGATGCGCTCGATCATCGATGGCGGCTATCTCTATATCGCCCAGCCGCCGCTCTATAAGGTCTCGCGCGGCAAGTCCGAGCAATACCTGAAGGACGAGCGCGCCCTCGAGGACTATCTGATCTCGACCGGGCTCGACGAATGCGTCTTCAAGCCGGCCTCCGGCGACGACCGCTCGGGCCGTGATCTGCTGTCGCTGGTCGAAGACGCACGGGTGATCCGCTCGGTGCTGCGCAACCTGCACAGCCGCTATAATCGCGCCGTCATCGAGCAGGCCGCGATCGCGGGCGTGCTCAATCCCAGGATCACGAGCGATATCGCCACTGCCAATTCGGCGGCCGAATACATCGCCAAGCGGCTGGACGCCGTGGCCGAAGAGGTCGAGCGCGGTTGGATCGGCACCTTCACGGAAGGCCAGGGGTTCCAGTTCGAGCGCACCGTGCGCGGGGTCAGGGAATTCGCCGTGATCGACGACGCCTTCCTCGGCTCGGCCGACGCCCGCAAGCTCGATGAATACGCGACCGAACTGCAGGAGATCTACGTGCGGGCGGGCAAGCTGCGGCGCAAGGATGCCGAGCAGATCATCCACGGCCCGATCGACCTGTTCGAGGCCGTGACCGACGCCGCCCGCAAGGGCATCTCGCTGCAGCGCTACAAAGGTCTCGGCGAGATGAACCCGGAGCAGCTCTGGGAAACCACGCTGGACACCGAGGCGCGCTCGCTGCTGCAGGTGAAGATCAAGGAGGTCGACGAGGCCGACGATATCTTCACCAAGCTGATGGGCGACGTGGTCGAGCCGCGCCGCGAGTTCATCCAGGACAATTCGCTCAGCGCCACCATCGACATCTAGGGTTCTACGCACGGCCGGGCGGGCGTGCGCTTCTCGGCGCCGGCGCGGCGCTACCTTTCGTGTGGAAGCTGCGCCGGAAGTTGTGTTACGGTGCCGGACGGCCATTGATTCCGTTGTGGAATTTCCAATGGCCCGGTCTGAATGATGCGTTAGGGGACATTCCGCGTGCCGCCGATCCAATACATCGTCGAAGGCGGCCGCCGCCTTTCGGGCACCATCGAGCCGTCGGGCAACAAGAACTCCGCGCTGCCGATCATCGCCGCGGCACTGCTCACCGAGCACCCGGTCACGCTGACCAACGTGCCGCGCATCCGCGACACCGAAACGCTGGTCGAATTGTGCCGCTCGGTCGGCGCCACCGCCGAATGGACCGAGCGCAACACGCTGCAGATTCATGCCAAGGAGATCCGCGCCGCCGATCTCGATCCGGCGCTGTGCGCGCGCATCCGCGCCTCGATCCTGCTCGCAGGCCCGCTGCTCGCCCGCTGCGGCGAGGTCGCGCTGCCGCCGCCCGGCGGCGACGTGATCGGCCGCCGCCGGCTCGATACGCACTTCCTGGCCTTCGAGCAGCTCGGCGCCACCGTCACCGCGACGCACCGGCTCGAATTCCGCGCCACGCGGCTGAAGGGCGCCGACGTGTTCCTCGACGAGCCCAGCGTCACCGCGACGGAGAACGCACTGGTCGCCGCGGTCGCCGCCCGCGGCACCACCTATCTGCGTAACGCGGCCTCCGAGCCGCATGTGCAGGACCTCGCCAATTTCCTGATCGCGCTCGGCGCCAGGATCGAAGGTGTCGGCACCAACACCATCGTCGTGCACGGGCCGGCAACGCTCGGCAGCACGACTTTCGCGATCCAGCCCGACCATATCGAGGTCGGATCGCTGATCGGGCTTGCCGCGGTGACCCGCTCGCCGCTGCGCATCGCGCGCGCCGGCGTCGAGCATCTGCGCTCGATCCGGATGGGCTTTGAGCGGCTCGGCATCGTCTGCGGCGTCGAGGGCGACGACCTCGTCGTACCGTCCGGCCAGACCATGAAGATCCAGGACGATTTCGGCGGCCATGTGCCGAAGCTCGAGGACCAGCCCTGGCCGGCCTTCCCGGCCGACCTGATGTCGATCGCGATCGTCACCGCGACGCAGTGCGACGGCGTCATCCTGATGCACGAGAAGATGTTCGAATCCCGGATGTTCTTCGTCGACAATTTGATCGCGATGGGTGGCCGCATTGTGCTGTGCGACCCGCACCGTGCGATCGTCGCCGGCCCCAGCCGGCTGCGCGGCGCGCCGATGAACTCGCCCGACATCCGGGCAGGTATGGCGATGCTGCTGGCCGCCGTGTGTGCCGAGGGCACCTCCACCATCAACAACGCCGACCAGATCGAGCGCGGCTATGAGCGGATCGATGAGCGGCTCAACGCCCTCGGCGCCAAGATCAAGCGGATTCCCGCGCGATCGTGATTCCCTGCGGCAGCTTGGCCATCCTTCCGGCCGGATTGCCGTGCTAAGCGTGCCGTCATGACCTGCATCGACAAGATCGACCCGGCCGCGCCGAACGCGGCCGTTGTCGTCCCTCGCAACCTGCTCACGGCCGAGCTCGCGGAGACGCTGAAGCTCGCGGTGCCGCTCGCGCTGACGCAGCTCGGTCAGATCGCAATGATGACGACCGATCTCGCCTTCATCGGCCGGCTCGGCAGCGAAAACGTCGCCGGCGCGGCGCTGGCGCATACCGTGTATTTCGTCAGCTTCACCATCGGCATGGGCATGATGTCGGCGGTCTCGCCGCTGGCCGCGCAGGCGTTCGGCGCGCGCAATCCGCGCGTGATGCGGCGCGCGCTCCGCGTCGGCCTGTGGGCCGGCTTCTTCATGGTGCTGCCGCTGATGGCGCTGCCGTTCCAGGGCGAGCGCATCCTGCTCGCGCTCGGCCAGACCCAGGCCACCGCGCATCTGGCGCAGCAATACCTGTTCGGTCTCGCCTGGGGCATCTTGCCGGCGCTGTGGTTCATCGCGCTCCGCGGTTTCATGAGCGCCGTGAACCGGCCGGAGCCGGTGCTGTGGATCACGCTTGCGGCGATCCCGGCCAATGCGCTGATGGTCTACCTGTTGCTGTACGGCAAATGGGGCATGCCCGAACTCGGCATGTTCGGCGCCGGGCTTGCGACCACGATCGTCAATCTCGGCACCTTCCTCGCCGGCGTGTGGTTCGCGGCGCGCCGCCGCCCGTTCCGCAAATATCATGTCTTCAGCCGCGTCTGGCGCATCGACTGGCCGCTGATGGGCAAGCTGGTCGCCGTCGGCGCGCCGATCTCGATCGCCTTCCTGCTGGAATACGGCCTGTTCGGTGCGGCCGGTCTGCTGATGGGGCTGATCAGCACCACGGCGCTGGCCGCGCACCAGATCGCGCTGCAGATCGCGGCGATCCTGTTCATGGTGCCGTTCGGCGTCAGCATGGCCGCTACCGTGCGGGTCGGCCAGGCCGTCGGCCGCCGCGATACCGACGCGGTGCAGCGTGCCGGCTTTGTCGCGGTCGCATTGTCCGGCGTCTTCATGAGCGTCATGACGCTCGCGGTGATCCTGGCGCGCTTCGAGATCGCGGCGCTGTTTCTCGGCGAGGCCTCCGACACCACCGCGCAGCTCACCGCGGCGCTGCTGTTGATCGGCGCGACCTTCTTCATCGCCGACGGCATCCAGACCACCACCGCGGGCGCGCTGCGCGGCATGAACGACACCCAGGTGCCGCTGCTGTTCGCCGTCATCAGCTATTGGCTGATCGGCTTCGCGTCGGCCTCCGCGCTCGCCTTCTGGGCGAAGCTCGACGCCGCCGGTGTCTGGATCGGGCTGTCGCTCGGGACGGCGGTCTATGCGACCCTCCTTGTCTTGCGTTTCCGCTTGCTGGCACGCAGACTGGGCAAATGAGGGTCGACGAGGTCACGCCGAACGTGGATTCAGCCGCGCTGCTCGCCGGCGCGCAATTCATCGATGCGTTCCGGATCGCGACCACGCGTCCAGACCTCGACGCGCGCCACGCCGCCGAAGCGATGGTGACGCGCCAGCCGCGCTGGTTCGAATGGCTGGTCGCCTTGCGCAATCTCCTGGTCGCGCCGCTCGGCCTGAAGACGTCAGGCGCAACTGAGGGCGTGGCGCGCGACATGATCGGGATCTTTCCGGTGGTCAGCGAGACGCCGGAGCGGCTGGTCGCGGGGTTCAACGACAAGCATCTCGACTTCCGGCTGG
Source organism: Bradyrhizobium sp. UFLA01-814 (assembly GCF_046718885.1). Classification (NCBI taxonomy): domain Bacteria; kingdom Pseudomonadati; phylum Pseudomonadota; class Alphaproteobacteria; order Hyphomicrobiales; family Nitrobacteraceae; genus Bradyrhizobium; species Bradyrhizobium sp. UFLA01-814. The sequence goes on from NZ_JAQOSR010000094.1 coordinate 18,596, forward strand.
TCGTCGACGTCGCCTCCGCGGGAGCTGTGCGCAGCATCACCGCGACCACGCTGGTGCTCACCCATAACTGGTTCGGGCGCGCCTATCTCGCGGTGATCCTGCCGTTCCACCGCCTGATCGTGCCCGCGATGCTGCGCAAGGCCGTAGACTGAGCCCTGCTCCATCTCAAGCCGCGCTCTTCTCCGGCGTGTCGGCGACGATCTTCTCCGCAGCCTCGGCGTTGGTGCACCAATTGCCGTGGCACCGCTTGAGGTCGTTGAGATTCTGCCGCATCTGATCGAGCGAGAAGCCGAGCGCGTAGAAGCGCTCGGCGGCATCGACCGGCAGGCCGCGGATCAGGCCATCCCTGCGGACCGCGGCGACCTCCTCGCTATAGGCATGCAGCGCGGCATCGACCGGCGCCATGTCGGCCGGGCCGCTGCCGGCGCGCAACGCGGTCGCGACCGCCACCATGTAAGTCACGATCGCCTTGCTGACGTCGGCCAATGGCCGCGCCAGCCTCGCCTGGATATCGGCCGGCAGCGGCACCACACAGGCGCGCCCGATCATCACGACGTCGTGCCGCAGCCGCTGGATGGTCCGCAGCAACGGACCGGTGTCCGGCCCCGATGACAGATGCATCGAGCGCTCGCGCTCGGCCTCGAGGCCGGTCGCGTGCAGATTGCTCACCGCGGTGCCGATGCCGTCCTGGATCCGGTGCAGCGCGTCGTTGTCGAGGCCGCGGGTCAGGCCGGCGAGCAATTCGGCGAACGCCGCCGACAGCAGCTCCAGCAGGTTCGATCCATTGACCCTGATCTGGCTGACCGCGCGCGACGGCAGCACCAGGAACGAGATCAAAAGCCCGGTGAGCGCGCCGACCGTCACCTCGAGGACGCGGTCGATCGCGGAATCCAGCGGGTTGGAGTGATGCATCGTCGGCAGCAGCAGCACGATCACCGCCGTCACCGTCGCCGAGTTCAGGCTCGGATTGAGCGCGGCGATGAAGGCCAGCGGCACGATCGCCAGCACCAGCAGCGCCAGCAGGCTGCCCTCGCCGGAATGCGGGATCAGCACCGCGATCGCGCCGCCATAGACGGCGCCGCCGATGGTACCGAGCATGTAGTCGCGGCTGGCCTTCAGCGAGCGTCCGACGCTCATCTGGGTCACGATCAGCGAAGTCAGCACCGCCCAGAGCGGCAGCATCAGGTTGAGCGCCAGCGCGATGGTATAGGCCGCCACGCCGGCGGACGCGATCCGGACCGCCAGCGCCAGCTGCGTCTTGCGGGTCCAGAGCTGGTCGAACATGCGTTTTGCGAAGGTCCTCATGCACCGTGATCCGCAATCAAAGGAAGGGCCCGTGTTACATGACTTGAAGCTAACCGATCTGGAGCATGGCAGCTGCCCGCGGCGGCAAGGTGGCTTGAAAGGCCTGACCTGCCCGCCTACCCTGCGCCGCAAAATTGAGGAAACACGATGGCCCACGAAACCGCAACGCTCGCCGCCTACGTCGCCGACCTGAAATATTCCGACATTCCGCCGGAGGTGCTGGAGCGCGCCAAGGTTTTGACGCTGGATTTCCTCGGCAGCACCATCCGCGCCCGGCGCGATGCGGAATCGACGCCCTCGCTGATGAAGATGCTGGAGGCGCTGGCGCTCGACGGCAAGGGCGAAGCCACCGTGTTCGGCGACACCAAGACCTGGACCCCGGCGGTCGCGGCGCTGCTCAACGGCGCGCTCGGCCATTCGCTCGACTTCGACGACACCCACGCCGATTCCTCGCTGCATCCGAGCGCACCGGTGGTGCCCGCCGCGTTCGCGGTCGGCGAGATGGTCGGCGCCTCCGGCCGCGACGTGCTGACCGCGATCGTCGCCGGCTATGAAGTATGCTGCCGGCTCGGCAACGCGCTCGACCCGACCTCGCATTACGCCCGCGGCTTCCATCCGACCGCGACCGCCGGCACCTATGGCGCTGCCGCGGCGGCGGCCAAGCTGTTCGGATTGTCGAAAGAGCAGATCGTCTCCGCTTTCGGCGTCTCCGGCAGCCAGGCCGCGGGCTCGCTGCAATTTTTGGTCAACGGCGCCTGGAACAAGCGCTACCAGGTCGGCGCCGCCGCGATGAACGGCGTGATCGCTGCGACGCTGGCGCGCAACGACTTCATCGGCTCGAGCGAGTCGGTCGAGGGCAAGCACGGCCTTCTGGTCGGCTATACCGATGACGCTCATCCGGACAAGGCGGTGGCGGACTTGGGCCACACCTACGAGACGCTGAAGATCGGCGTAAAGCCGTATCCGAGCTGCCGCTACACCCACGCCGCGATCGACGCGCTGATCGCGATGCGGCGCGAGCACAATCTGACGCCGGACCAGATCAGGAAGGTCGAGATCGGCCTGCACCGCAACGGCATCACGCTGACCGGCGACGCCGCCACCAAGCGCCACCCGACCTCGGTGGTCGGCGGCCAGTTCTCGATGTTCTTCACCGGCGCGATCGCGCTCGACCAGGGCCATTTCGGCTGGGACGATTACGACCGGCTGGGCGATGCGGCCATCGACGCGCTCGCCGACAAGTTCGACGTGGTGCAGGACGACCGGCTCGAGGTCGGCCGTACCCATCCCTTCGGCGCCCGCGTCTCGATCACGACAGATGACGGCACCCACGAGCGCCTCTATGCCGATCCCTCCGGCGAGCCGACCTCGTTCCCCGACGCAAAGGCGATGCAGCAGAAGTTCTTGACGCTGGCCCGCCCGGTGCTCGACAAGCGCGCCGACCAGCTCGCCGACGCCATCCTGACGCTCGAGCGCTTCGACCGCGTGGAGAAGGCGACGCAGCTCGGGCGGCAGTAACGGCGGCGCTCGTCGACTACAGCGCAGGCTGCGCGCCACACCCACCGTCGTCGTCCCTGCGAAAGCAGGGACCCATGACCACAGGGTTGTGTTGTGAGAGTGAGCTGCGGCCCCGGCGTCGCGCAATAGTTCTCATTCGTGGTAATGGGTCCTGGCCTTCGCCAGGACGACGATGAGGATGGTTCTCGATTCAAGTTGTTACACCACCCGGTGCATCTACTGCTGTCGTCCCGGCGAAGGCCGGGACCCATAACCACCGCATTTGATCATGAACGGGATCGTGGCCCCAGCGTCGCGCAACAAGTCTCATTTGGGGTAATGGGTCCCGGCCTTCGCCGGGACGACGATGAGGAATGACAGCTCATCTAATCCGCTCCGTCGATGATCACAAAATCCCCATCCGAATATTTCTGCCGGATCGCCTTCGCGGCCTGATATTCCGGGCAGGTGTAGCATTCCATCGCGGTGGCGCGGTCCTTGAATTCGATGACGAAGTTGCGCTGGCGCGTTGCGCCTTCCATCACCTCATAGGGGCCATTGCGCACGATGAAGTTGGCGCCGTACTTCTCGAACACCGGGATCGCGGCGGCGAGATATTCGGGATAGCGGGCTTCATCGTGAACCGTGACGTGCACGATCCAGTAGGCTTTCGGCATGATGGGTCTCCGGCTGACGCGCGCTTGAAGAAACTACGGCGCACCTCCTCACGAGATGCGCCACAGCATCAGAAAATTCCGGAGGCCGAGATTCAATTCACGATCGCGCGGGTGTTGTGTGACGTGCCGGTCAATTGCCGCCCGCGAGCCGCGCGCTTGCAGACGTCGCTGTGACGACGTCACGGACCAGATCGAACACGCCATCCGCTTCGGTCGGCATGTTCGGCGAGCGGCCGAGCCGGACGATGACGAGGTGCTGCGACGGCACGATAATCACATACTGCCCGATCGTGCCCTTGGCGAAGAAGGCATCGCGCGGCCAGCCGTGCGCGACCCGGTAGTTGGCGCCAAAGCTGTCGCCGAGATCGGTCCAGAACCCCGCGCCGATGCCGACCCAGGCGTGCGGCGTTGGCGATGCGGAATACTTGACCCACCCCTCAGGCAGGAGGCGCTTGCCGCCCGCCACGCCGTCATCGAGGTAGAGCTGGCCGAACCGCGCCCAGTCGCGCGCGCTCGCCATCATCGCGCCCGATCCTTCCGGCGTGCCCGCCGCATCGAACTGCATCACGACATTGCGCATGCCGAGCGGTCCGAACAGCTCCTCACGGGCGAAGCGCATCACATCAGCCGCATGCCCGCCGACGGCGTTGCGGATCAGATGCGAGAGGATCAGGTAGTTGCCGTCGTGATAGTTCCAGACCCGGCCGGGCGCGCTCTCCAACGGAGCGCTCTCGGCGAAGGCGGCCATATCCGATTCCACGAACTTCATGCGATTGACCGGCTCGAGCACGGATGCCAGCGACGCCTGCAGCGAACTGCCGAGTGCGAGCCCCGCGGTGTGGCGCAACAGCTGATCGACCGTGATCGCGTGCCGCGGATCTTTCGGATCCTGCCAGGCTGCGATCGGTACCGGCCGATCGACCGCCAGCTTGCCGTCGCGCACCAGGATTCCGATCAGCGCCGAGATCACCGATTTGGTCGCGGAGAAACCGAGCAGCGGCGTGTCGGTGCCGACGCCGTCGGCGTAACGCTCGGCGACGATGCGGCCGTCCTTCATCACGACAACAGCGCGGGTGCGGCGGAACGGCGGCTCCGCCGGTTCGGCAAAGGCGCGGTCGATTGCGGCCGCAAGCTGCGGGGTTTGCGGCGCGACGAGCGCGGGGCCGGCGATCTCGGGCTGCAGCGCGGCCTGCGGCCTCAAAGGCGGCAACGCAGTCTCGCCCAGCGTCTCGCCATGGTCGAGCGTGCAGCCCATGCCCTCGCGATAGACCGCATGGCCGCGGCCGAGCCCGAACAGCGTCACGGTGACGTCCTTGCGATCAAGGTCGACCTCGGTGTCCATCGCCCAGGTGAGCAGGCCGGCGCCCGGCATCGCGTCCGTGGTCTCGGTCAGGTTTCGCCTGGGGTCGAGCCCGCTGACGAAGGTCTCCGAGCAGACGACATTGGCGACGAAGCCCGTCGCGACCTCGGGCACATCGCGGGCGCGGGCGGCGGACAGCGCCAACGCACCGAACGCGGTGGTGGCGGCGAGAATGAGAAAGAGCTTTCGACGGGTCATGGGATCCTCCGGCAATGCGCAATGCGTGCGTGGCCGGGATCAGGCCGCAGGGGGTGCAATAGCGCTCGCCGGATTTGGAAATCGGGCTGGCCGAGGATTGGCGGCCGCTCGCCGATTCTGGAATCTTTCAATAATTACAATGCACTGTGAACAAGGCGCCACTTCCCTTCTCCCCCTGTGGGAGAAGGTGGCGCGGACGAAGTCCGCGACGGATGAGGGGTCTCTATCCGCGGCGACAGACCCCTCACCCGGCTTCGATGCTACCGCATCGAATCCACCCTCTCCCACAAGGGGAGAGGGTGCGGCGGTGCATGCGGCGCCAATTACACCGCCTTCAGCTTCCGATACTCCGTCGGGGTCACGCCTGTTGTCGCCTTGAAGGCGCGGTTGAAGGGGCCGAGCGACTGGAAGCCGGCGTCCATCGCGATGGTGATGACCGGGACCTCGGCCTGCGCGGGGTCGGCGAGCGCGGCCTTGGCTTCCTCGATCCGGTGGTTGTTGAGGAAAACGTTGAAATTGCGGTAGCCGAGCCGCTGGTTGATCAGCCGACGCAGACGATACTCGGGAATCTTCAGCCGGGTCGCCAGCGTGCCGATCGTGACGTTGTCGTGGCGGTAGATGCGCTCGTCCGCCATCAGCCGCATCAGGGCATCGACCAGCTTGCGGTCAGCCGCCTCCTCGGCCGCGGCCGGCTTCGTCAGCACGACGGCCTCCGCCGGCACCGTGAACAGGTCGGCACCGTCGACGCGCATCATCGCCCAGGTGATTGCGGCCACGATGGCGGTGAGCACGGCCGCGTTCATCAGGTTGGCCCATTCCACTGTCACGCGGCTGCCGGCATAGGCAATCTGAAGCAGCGCATTGAATCCGCCGTACAGCGCAGACGCAGCGACGATGAAGACGCGAACACGGCGGCGACGCTCGACCAGATCCGCCGACCATGATCCGATGGTTTGCCCCACCGCGAGCGCAACGAAGACGAGCGTGAGCGAATTGACCATGGTGATCGCGAGCCGCGCGTGACCGGCGGGTGCAATCCACATGCAATTGACGAAGCTGTAGGCCACGACCGCAGCCCAGATCAGGCCGTGCCACCAGCGCAGCTGAAACGCGTCATCGAACAGCGCGCGCGTGAACAGCCAGAACACCACGATATCGCCGGTCGAGAGCGCGATCAGCGGCGCATGCCAGTCCGAGACCGGCGGCCCGGCACCGATCGACGCGGTCACCGCATGCGCGGCCGAGCCGAGCGCGAAAGCGGCCGCAAGGCGCCCGGAAAGCGCCTTGCGAAAATCAGTGAGCAGCAAGGCGGCAAGCACCAGCAGCAGCGCCACGCTGGCGCTGCGCAGGCAGAGTTCAAGTGCGGCCCAATGTGAAGCAGCCGATATCATCGCCGAACAATCGTCGGTCGGACATGGTTTTTCAAGATGGCTCGCGCTGCCCGCGCTGACGCGACGTCACCCAGATATCGACCACATCGCCCTCGAGCCTGCCCGGCCCCTCGTTGACCGCGCCGAGTCGCCGCGCCACCGCCTGCGAGGCGACGTTGGCCGGATCGATGCAATGGATGATGCGGTCGACCGTGAAGTTGTCGAATACCCAATCGATCGCGGCGCGCGCCGCCTCCACCGCATAGCCTTTGCCGCGGTGCTCTTTGGCAATACCCCAGCCGACCTCGAAGCCCGGCCATTCCGGCGGAAAATACGGGCCGACGCGACCGATGTAGCGGCCGGAGGATTTCTCCTCGACCGCGAACATGCCGAAACCGTGCAGCGCCCAGTGGCCCGAGATGACGGCGGCGTTGCGCCAGCCCTTCAGCTCCGACGTGACCGGCTGATGATCCGGCGTGATGAAGCGCGCCGTCTCGGGATCGGACAGCATTTTCGTGTTCTCAGCGACATCGGATGCACGCCATGGCCGCAGGATGAGCCGCGCGGTCTCGATCACGGGACCATCGACCTGCAGCAGTCTTGCGCCGGGCTTGATCAGAGAAACCATCACTGGCTCCGGTTTCCAAGTTTGTACTTGCTGCCATCGAGAGCAGGTGCAAGCCACAAGTAATTCGTCGTCCCCGCGAAAGCAGGGACCCATAACCACCGATGTGTGTTGCTAGCGAAAGCTGGAGCTCCAGCCTTCGTAACATAAGCATCGGTGGTTATGGGTCCCGGCTCGCGCGGAGCCTGTCATCGGGCGGCGCTTCGCGCCGACCCGTTGGCTTGGCCGGGACGACGGATAGAGAGTATGATCGCAGCAAAAGAATATCATCGTCACACTACTGTAAGGAGTCCGACATGAGCTGGCAGCCCTCGACCGATCCCGAACTCGGCGATCCCAAGACCTGCGACGCGCTGGATCTGATCATCGTGCCGCGCACCCGCGATCTCGGCGACGGCTTTGCGATGCGCCGCGCGCTGCCGCACGGCAAGCGGCAGATGGTCGGGCCTTTCATCTTCTTCGACCATTTCGGCCCCGTGCAATATCTCGCCGGCAAGGGCATGGACGTGCGGCCGCATCCGCATATCGGGCTCGCCACCGTCACCTACCTGTTCGACGGCAGCATCATGCACCGCGACAGCGAGGGCAACATCCAGGAGATCCAGCCCGGCGCGATGAATTTGATGACCGCGGGCCGCGGCATCGCGCATTCCGAGCGCACGCCCGACGTGCAGCGCCGCGACGGCCAGAAGATGCTGGGCCTGCAAAGCTGGATCGCGCTGCCTGCGGGCAAGGAGGAGATCGCGCCGTCGTTCCAGCATTATGGCGCGGGCGACCTGCCGATGATCTCCGAGCGCGACTTCACCGCGCGCATCATCGCCGGCTCCGCGTTCGGTATCACCTCGCCGGTCAGCATGGTCTCGCCCTGGTTCTACACTGAAGTGACCGCGAAGGCCGGCACCTCGGTGCCGCTCGACCCCGATCACGAGGAACGCGCGATCTACCTCGTCGACGGCGAGGTCGAGATCGCGGGCGACCGCCACGAGGGGCCGCGGCTCCTGATCTTCCGGCCCGGCGACCGCATCACCGTGAAGACGCTGCGGCCGACCCGCATGATGTTCCTCGGCGGCGACGCGCTGGAGGGGCCGCGCCACATCTGGTGGAATTTCGTCTCGTCATCCAAGGAGCGGATCGAGCAGGCCAAACAGGACTGGAAAACCGGCCGCTTCACGCAGGTTCCGCACGAACACGAGTTCATTCCGCTGCCGGAGTGAGCTATTTCCTGTGATAGGCTTGAACGCCCGCACGCCTCGTGTGCGGGCGCTCGTCTTTGCAAGCCACCTATTTTGAGAAGCCACCTAGAAAGATCACGCCATGACCGCGATGCTATCCAGCGATTTGCCCCTGCCCCGGATCGGCCGCGGCAAGGTGCGCGATATCTACGCCGTCGGCGACGACCGCGTGCTGCTGCTGACCACCGACCGGATCTCGGCGTTCGACGTGGTGATGGCAGAAACCATTCCGATGAAGGGCGCGGTGCTGACCCAGATCAGCGCCTGGTGGTTCCGGCAGCTCGAGGGCACCGTGCCGCATCACATGATCAGCGCCGATGCCGACGAGATCATCCGCGCGGTGCCTGAACTGAAGGATCATCGCGCCGACATCCTCGGCCGCGCGATGTTGTGCAAGCGCACCACCGTATTCCCGATCGAATGCGTGATCCGCGGCTACATCTCCGGCTCGGCGTGGAAGGAATACGCGGCCGAGGGCACCCTCGCCGGCGAGAAACTGCCGGCCGGCCTGGTCGAGAGCCAGCAGCTCGAACCCGCGATCTTCAGCCCGGCGACCAAGGCCGAGGCTGGCCATGACGAGAACATCACGGTTAAGCGGGTGCGCGAGATCGTCGGTCCAGACGACGCCGCGACGCTGGAGCAGATGGCGCGCGACGTCTACGGCTACGGCGAACAGACCAGCCGCGCCCGCGGCATCATCATCGCCGACACCAAGTTCGAGTTCGGCCGCGACAAGGATGGCCGCATCATCCTGATCGACGAGGTGATGACGCCGGATTCGTCGCGCTTCTGGGCGGTCGATGCCTACAAGCCGGGCCAACCGCAGCCGAGCTTCGACAAGCAGCCGCTGCGCGACTATCTCGACGTCGAGCGCCGCGCCGGCCGCTGGAACGGCGACGCCCCCGCCCCGCCGCTGCCGGCGAGCGTGGTGGATGCAACGAGCAAGCGGTATCTGGAAGCGTATCGCCGCGTGACCGGCAGTGAACTGAAGGTCTAGCGGCATCGCCGGCGCGTTCGCTCTGTCACCGTCACCCCCGCGCAAAGGCTTCGCCTTTGTCGCTGGAGGAGGCCGCAACGCGGCCGTCTCGAAGGGTCGACGGCCCCGGTGGTGGCCGTGCATCCTTCGAGACGCGCGGAGCCTGTCATCGGGCCGCGCTTCGCGCGGACCCGTTGGCGCTCCTCCAGCGACAACGGCAGAGCCGTTGCGCGGGGATGACGGGGGGAGAGGCCGGGTGAATCCCATTCACCTCTGTTGAAGACAAACCTTTTGTCGCGACGTCCACCGCGCTGCACTCTCCGACCAAACGGAGAGCTTCACGATGCGGCAATTGACTTATGTCGGCGGCAACAAGGTCGAATGGTGGGACGTTCCAGCGCCGAGGCTACAGGACGACCGCGACGCGCTGGTGCAGCCGCTCGCGGTGACGCGCTGCGATCTCGATCTTGCGATCGTGCACGGCCGATCGGGCCTTGCAGGTCCGTTCGCACTCGGACATGAGACCGCGGGCCGCATCGTCGACACCGGCGGCGCGGTGAGGAATTTCGCGCCCGGCGATCTCGTCATCGTTCCGTTCCAGATCAGTTGCGGCGCCTGCGACCGCTGCCGGCGTGGCCACACCAATGCCTGCACGACGGTGCCGTTCCGCTCCTCCTACGGGTTGAAGCCGGTCTGCGGCGTGGAATATGGCGGCGGCCTGTCCGACCTGATCCGGGTGCCGTTTGCCGATCACATGCTGGTCCGCCAACCGGAAGGCCATGACCTGTCGCAAACGGCGGGGCTGGCGGACGGCGCAACCGACGGGTTCAGCGCCGTGGCGCGCTGGCTCGCGCAACGGCCCGGTGCCGACGTGCTCGTGATCGGCGGTTTCGCTCAGTCGCTCGCGCTGTTCGCGGTGCAAGCGGCGGTGGCGCGCGGTGCGGGCCGTGTCGTCTATCTCGACGACCACGCGCTGCGCCTCGCCAAGGCGAAGTCGCTCGGTGCCGACGTGATCGAAGCGCCCGCCGGCCTGGCGATGGAGCCGCCCGGCCTGTTCCCGATCGTGATCGATACGGCCGCGACCGACGCCAGCATGCTGCTCGCGCTTCGCGCAACCGAACCCAACGGCATCTGCCAGCGCATGTATGGCGACTTTGCAGAGACGACGCCGGTGCCGCTCCGGCACATGTACGGCATCGGTGTCACGCTGAAGGTCTCGCGCGTCAATGTCCGCGCCGAGCTGCCCGAATGCGTCGCCCATGTTGCGGCAGGCCATTACCACCCGGAGCACGTGATCACCCGCCGCGTCCGCTTCGAGGATGCGCATGAGGCGATCGGCGACCCGACCATCCGCGTGGCCTTCGTTCGCGATGGCATAGCCTGACGGAGACCGTTAGGTTGGCTCCAACCAACAAACGAAGGGAGCGCCCCATGCCTGATGCCGATACCGTGCTCGTCGAGCGCGACGGTCCTGTCACCATCATCTCCATCAACCGTCCGCACAACCGCAACGCCGTCGATGGCGCCACCGCGCGCAAGCTGTATGACGCGTTTCTCGCCTTCGACGCCGATGCGAGCGCATCCGTCGCGGTGTTCACCGGCACCGGCGGCTATTTCTGCGCCGGCGCCGATTTGAAGGCGGTGGCGGCGGGCGATCCCGAGAAGAAGCGCGAGGTCGGCGGCCACGACACCATCGCGCCGATGGGACCGAGCCGGCTGCGGCTCTCGAAGCCGGTGATTGCCGCGATCGAAGGCTTTGCGGTCGCCGGCGGCATGGAGCTCGCGCTGTGGGCGGACATGCGCGTCGTTGCCGAGGACGCAACCTTCGGCGTGTTCTGCCGCCGCTTCGGCGTGCCGCTGATCGATCTCGGCACCATCCGCCTGCCGCGACTGATCGGCCATTCGCAGGCGATCGACCTGATCCTCACCGGACGCCCGGTCGGCGGCGCTGAAGCGCATCGGATGGGACTCGCGAACCGATTGGTGCCGAAGGGCGAGACCCGCGCGCACGCCATCGCGCTCGCCAAGGACATCGCGAGATTCCCGCAGAACTGCCTGCGCGCCGACCGGCTGTCGGCGCTGCGGCAGTGGGACCTCGACGAGGAAGAGGCGATCAGGAACGAGATGCGCGGCGGGCTCGAGGTGATCGCCTCGGGCGAAACGTTGTCGGGCGCGGCGCGCTTTGCCTCCGGCGTCGGCCGTCACGGCGCCTTCGGCAATGAGGGCGGCCACGGCTGACACGCACATCTCGCGCGCGATCGCCTTGCCAAACCGCACCATCGCCGTGCTGCGTCGCTGAAGATGCGTAGCCCGGATGGAGCGAAGCGCAACCCGGGGTTATCGCCGCGCGGCGGCATGGGTCCCGGATTGCGCGTCGCTCCATCCGGGCTACGAAGATGAGAACTACAGCAATCCGCGGCTTTCGCTCGCTGCGAGCTCGGCCATCAGCGCCTTGTCGTCATAGCGCGCCAGCGAGAGGCTGCGGGCGAACGCGGGTGCCGGCGCGCCGACCACGGCGCGGGCGCAGAGATCGCCGGTGGCGCAGGCGCCCATCGTGCCGTAGCCGGAGAGCGCGGTGGCGAGGAACACGCCCAGCGTCTTCGCAGCCCCGATCAGCGGCCAGTTTTCCCTGGTCATCGGATAGTAGCCGCCGTAATGCACGCGGTCGCGCGGCAGCGCGCAGAGATAGTGCGCGAGCTTTGGCTGCAGCCGGCTCGCCGCACGCAGCACGACTTCGGGGAAATAGGGATTCAGCTCCGGCTCGCGGACCGGCTCCGTGGTCTGTTCCGCGTTGAAGGCCCAACCGAGCTTGATCCACTCGCCGTGATCGCCACCGTCGGGCCGGCAATGGATGCTGCCCGGCATCGGCGCCAGCAGGCGCGAAAATTCCGGCGCCGCTGACAGCGCCTCGCGCTCGTCATCGGACCAGGCCAGCGTCTGGCCGTCGAGATCGATCGCAAACGGCATTTTGCGATCGACCGCGCGGTTGCGGTCGGCGAACGCGATCTTCTGCTGCAGCACGTTGACGATCGGCAGCTCTTCGCCATGCATCGCCGCGATATGCGCCGCGAACGGGCCCGCGGCATTGACGATGATGTCGGCCTTGATGGCCTGCCGCGCGCCATCGGCCAGCACATCGACGACGAAGCGATCGGTCTTCGCGATGCCGAGCACTTTGGCCTGCTGAAACTGCGCGCCCAGTGGCCGCATCGTTTCCAGCATGTACTGGCCGAGTTGCTGGCCGCTGATGTCGCCCGCGCGGCGGATATGCAGCGCCGTCGCGACGTCCTTATCGAAGGTCGGGTAATGGGCCTGGATCAGATCGCGGCCGAGCAGAACGTCGACACCGTCGGGCGCGCTCTGCCAGTCCGCCGAATGCGCCGGCAGGTAGCCGCGGCTTGCCCCCTCGTGCAGGCGGATCAGCTTTTCGGCCTGCGCGCCATAGCCGGCATGGAGTTGCTGCAGCAATTCCTCGGGCTTTTCCTCGCGCGTGACCAGAAGATAGCCGCGCCGGGTCATGTGGATGCGGTTGTCGCTGCGGCGCGCGATCTCCTCCATCAGATCCGTGGAATGGTTGGTGAAGTCGGCCATCGTCGGATGCGGCCACCAGTTGCGGTAGTTCTCGCCGGACTGCGCCGAGGTCAACGCCATCGGCTGGCCTTCGTCGACAATCAGCACGCGCAAACGCTTGTGCTGAACGGCGAGGTAATAGGCCGCGGCGATGCCGACGATTCCCGCACCGATCACCAGGATTTCGACGTCATTGGTCTTCACGCGCTCTCTCCTGCGGCCGCGTAGCGCGGCCCGCGATCACTCACATTGTCTGAACGACGATCAGGCAGGGCGACCCTCGCCCGCATCCCGCAACGCCTGGCGCTGCGCCGAGCGCAGCGTCTTCTGCGTCTCCTCGATATGGTCGCGCAGCAGCCGGACCGCCTTCTTGACCTCGCCGTCGCGGCAGAATTCGAGCAGCCGGTAATGCTCGCGCTGCGGTCGCTCCTTGCCGGTCGCCTGCGACACCAGCGCCCGGGTGAAGCGGCCGACATGGCCGTAATTCGCCTCGATCATGCCGAGCAGGCGCGGGCGATTGCACGGCGCGTAGAGCGTTGCGTGGAATTTCCAGTTGAAGGCGCCCCATTGCGCCGGATCGGGCTCGGCATCGTAGGCGCGGAGGATTTTCGTCGCCGCCTCGAGATCGATCTCGCCCATGGCCGGGATCGCCAGGCGCAGCGCGTGGCATTCGAGCGCGATCCGGATCTCGAGCAGTTCGATTACCTCGTCGATCGAAAGATCCGAGACCACCGCGCCGCGGTTGGGCAGGAAGGTCACAAAACCCTCGGCCTCGAGCTGGCGCAGCGCCTCGCGCACCGGGATGCGGCTGGTCCCGAACCGCGCGGCGAGCTCGTCCTGACGCAGCTGCAATCCGGGCGCGAGCTCGCCCGAGCTGATCGCGGCCCGCAATGCCTCGCGCACGGCGTCCGGCGCGGAACCGTGCGGTCCGGTCCCTCGATGACTGGTGACGGTTGCGGGTTCCATCCGGCTCTCTCTCGCTGTGCCGCGACGACCAGGATATCCGATCTGCCTACGATTGTATAAAATTGGTTTCCCGGCAATGTCTGTGTATAAAATCTTGCCTCATAGTATCCACATCGTCAGCGTTCGCGAGCACCCGATGCATCAAGCCACCAAGCGATTGATCTTCCTAGCTTTTCTTGCAGCGGCGACATCCGCCCCGGCACAGGCCCAATCGTCCGGCGGCACCCTGGCCAAGATCCGCGATGCCGGCGAAATCCGGCTCGGCCACCGCGACGTCTCGGTCCCGTTCTCCTATCTCGACGACAACCAGAAGCCGGTCGGCTTTGCGATGGACCTTTGCACCCGGATCGTCGATGCGGTGAAGGCCGAGCTCAAGCTGCGGGCGCTGCAGACCAGGCTGCAGCCGATCCAGCTCTCCACCCAGATCCCGCTGATCGAGAACGGCACCATCGACATCGTCTGCGGTCCCGCCACCAATACGCTGGAGCGGCAGAAGGTCGTCGCCTTCAGCAACACGATCTTCGTGTCGAGCATCCGCGCGGTGGTGCAGAAGGACGCGCCGATCAGGACCTTTGAGGATCTCGGCGGCCGGCCGGTCTCGCTGACCTCGGGCTCGACCTCGATCGGACTGTTGAGCGCACGGGCCCAGGAGAAGAACTTTCAGACCAAGAACATCCTGACGGCGGACCACGCCGCATCGTTCCTCGCGCTGACCACCGGGCGCAGCGAAGCCTTCGTGATGGACGACATTCTGCTGGCGAGCCTGATCGCCGGCAGCCGCAACCCTGCGGACTGGCGCATCATCGACGACAGCCTGCGCACCGAGCCTTACGGGCTGATCATCCGCAAGGGCGATCCGGAGTTCAAGGCGCTGGTCGACAAGACGCTGGTCGCCATGATGAAGAACGGCGAATTCCAGGAGCTCTACGCAAAATGGTTCACGCGGCCGATCCCGCCGAAGAACGTGAACCTGAATTTTCCGATGACGGCGCCGCTGAAGGATGCCGTCGGCAACCCGAACGACAAGGGCGTGTGAGGCAATCGCCGGATCGGCGGCGGATCTTTCGCAACACGGCCGCGACGACTGAGCGGCCACCGCACACCAGCGTGCGGCGCGCGATGGCCCCTCGGCTTTTCTGCTAGAGCTTTTCCCGTTCCGATGGAATCGGAACGGGGCTCTAGATTCTTGTTTTGACGCGTTTTCTTCACGCGAACCGGTATCCACTTCGCTCGAAAACGCTCTAGAAATCCACCGTCGTGGAAAGCCACAGCGTCCGCGGCATGCCGCTGATCACATAGCCCGTTGGATTGCCGATCCAGTAGTGTTTGTCGAACAGATTGGTCAGTGACGCCCTGAAGGTGGTCGGACGCCCCGCGAGGGTCGTCGCGTAGCGCGCACCGATGTCGAAGGTCGCCCAGGCGGGAACGCTTTGGACGTTGTCGGCACTGACATAGGCCCGGCTGGTGTAGATGGCACGCGCCGTCGCGGTGAGGCCGGGCACGAAGGGCGTATCCCATTCGACACCGAGATTGCCCTGCAGGTCGGGCGCGCCGATCGCGTGATTGCCGTCGTAGAGGTGTCCCTGCGTTTGGGTGAGCCGGGCATCGAGCCAGGTCACGCCACCGAGAACGCGGACGCCGGGCGCGACCTCGCCGAATGTATTGAGCTCGATGCCACGGTTTCTCTGCTCGCCATCCAGACTGTAGATCTTGGTGACGGGATCGATCACCCCGCTCGGTTGGCTGATCTGGAACGCGGCAAGGCTCGCGCCGAAGCCTCCGAGATCGAGCTTGGTGCCGACCTCCACTTGCCGCGTCTTGAACGGCGCAAACACCGCATTGGTGTTCGCCGCGCCGGAAGGCGGCGTCGGCCCCGGCGTCAGCCCTTCGATGTAATTGGCATAAAGCGAGAGTTGCTTGATCGGCCTCACCACCAAGGCGATCGAAGGCGACGTCGCGCTATCGTCGTAATGCGTTGTTTCCAGGCCGCTGACCGGATTGAAGCTGCTCGCGATCACCTGCTGCTGGCGCGCGCCCACGATCACCTCCAACAGGCCCCCCATCGTCGTGATGGTGTCGGCAACACCGACGCTGCGCAGCCCGAGGAAGCCGGACTTGCCCTCCGGGAATGTCGATACCGGCGTGCCGGCGGTCGTCAGCAAGGTCGGTCTGTAGATGTTCGTCAGGTAGGCCGCGTAGTTGGTCTGCCCGAGCCAGTCCGTCCGGTTTTGCGCGCTGCCGCTGACCACGACCTCGTGGCCGATGGGACCCGTGTCGAAACGCGCGCGTATGCCCGCCTCGCCGGAGGCGCCCTCCGACTTGCCGGTCTGGAACCGTGACGTGCCCAAGGCATCGCCTGCGCTGTTGAGCAGCGTGGCACCGGGATCTTCCTGCTTGTCGTAGCGGAACTGGTTGCCGCCGATCGCGCCAAACACGGTGACGCTGTTGCTGAGATCGTATTCGGCCCTGGTCAAGCCGGTCAGGCTCTGCGACCGCGCATAGTCAAACGGCTGCGCGAGATTGATACGCGGATCGGGGGCGCTCGGCATGGCGATGCCGGGCACGGGCGTGTAGCCGCGCTGGGCCGCCTTCATCCAGTCGTCCTGGGAGATGATGTCCGCCGACCAGCGAAAGCGCTCTCCATGAT
>NZ_JAQOSR010000095.1:0-34696 GCF_046718885.1 Bradyrhizobium sp. UFLA01-814
GGCGCTACATCATGTCGGCGGTCGAAGCGAGCCTCACCCGCCTGAAGACCGACTATATCGATCTCTACCAGCAGCACGACTACGATCCGCTCACACCAATCGACGAGACGCTGCGCGCGCTCGACGATCTCGTCCGCCAGGGCAAGGTGCGCTACATTGGCAACTCCAACTTCCCGGCCTGGCGGATCGCCGAAGCCGAGTACGTCGCGCGCCAGATGAACGTGAACCGCTTCGTGTCCTGCCAGGACGAATACAGCCTCCTGGTGCGCGACATCGAAAAGGACCTGCTGCCGGCGGCGCAGCAATACAATCTCGGCCTGCTGCCCTTCTTCCCGCTCGCCAGCGGCCTGTTGACCGGCAAGTACCAGCGCGGCGCCGCTGCACCCGCCGATACCCGCTTCGCCAAGGCGCCGGCCCTGAAGGATCGCTACGTCACGCCGCGCAACGAGGACATCGTCGAGAAGCTGCAGGCGTTTGCCAGGGAGCGCGGCCACACCATGCTCGAGCTCGCCTTCTCCTGGCTCGCCGCCCGCCCGCAAGTCGCAAGCGTCATCGCCGGCGCGACGCGACCCGAGCAGATCGAGCAGAACGTCAAGGCGATCAGCTGGAAGCTGAGCGTGGAGGAGATGACGGAGATTGATGGGATCACGAAGGGGTAGACACTGCGGTCGTGTAACCACAGCGTCGTCCCGGCGCAGGCCGGGACCCATTACCACTAATGCGCGTGGTTATGGCGTGCTGTGGCTCCACCGTTTTCCAGCAATCGAGTTCGGTGGTAATGGGTCCCGGCCTTCGCCGGGACGACGTTGTGGTTGGAGCTAGCGCTTATGCTACCAGCCCCTTCATCGGCTTTACCGGGGCGCTGTCCGGAAATACGGCATCAGCCAGCACGCGTTCGCCAAGGCCGAACTGGTCGTGCAGCACGCCCTTGATCACGGCGCGCAGGTCGGTGGTCGGGGCGAGGTCGCGGGCCTGGTAGAGATTGGCGGGCTTGAGGCCCGGCCAGTCGGTGATCATGCGGCCGCCATTCACGGCGCCGCCGGCGAGCAGCGCGATGGTGCCGGTGCCGTGGTCGGTGCCCTCGGTGCCGTTGATGCGCGCGGTGCGGCCGAACTCGGTCGCGACCACGATCACGGTGTCGCGCCAGCGCGCGCCGAGCCCGCTCTGGAATTCCGCCAGCGAGCCGTCGAGGCCGCCGAGCAGCTGCGCGAGGCGGCCGACCGGCCCGCCTTCATTGGCATGGGTATCCCAGCCGTCGAAGGCGAGCGCGCCGATCCGCGGGCCGTCATCGGCCGCCATCAATTTCGCGGCGCCGCGCGCCACGAGGCGCATCGCCGCCACGCCGCCCGCCCCGGGCTTCGGCTTCATTTCGTCGCCCTGCGCCTGCTTCTCGAGCTGTAAGCCTTGCGTCAGCGCGCTTGCCAGCGCCGGATCGCGATGCTGATAGAGATCGAGCAGCCGCATCGCGGTGTCGTCAGCGGCTTGCGGCAGAGCGGTCGGGGCCCAGCCGACGGTCGGCGCCGCGCCGCGCAGCACCAGCGGCGTGGTCGGGCCGACCGCGAGCGCGCTCGTCACCCGCTCGCCTTTCGGCAGCGCCTCCAGCGCGCGGTTCAGCCAGCCGGACTGCACGCGGCCCGGACCGGGGAAGCCGCTCTCCAGCACGTCCTGGCCATCGAAATGCGAGCGATCGCGATAGGAGGTCGCCACTGCATGAACGACTGCGGCCTGCTTGGCGCGATACATCCGCGAAAATTCCGGCATCGCCGGATGCAGGCCGAAGAACGGATCGAGCATCACCGCCGCGTTCGGGCCATCGGGGCGCAGCGCGATCGCGCCATGCAGGCCGGCATAATCAGGGTCGCCAACCGGGGCGACCGTGGCGAGGCCGTCGAGCGCGCCGCGCAGGATGATGGTGACGAAGCGCGGATCTCGGCCATCGGCCGCGCGCGCGAATTTCGGCAAATACGCCCAGGCCGCAAACGAGGCGCCGCCGAGCAGCAGCGCGCGCCGCGACGTCGCCTGCAGCATCAGGCTCTCGGAGCATTCCATCGTCATCTCCTCTGGAACTCGGGCGACATCAACAGCAGCGCCAGCGCCTGCTGCCGCGATTCCGCACGCTCGATGGTGCGCCGCGTCTCGGGCGAGGCTGCATCGGCGGCAATGAGCTCGAGCAGGTCGCGCGGGTCGAAGCGGTCGGCGAGCTGGGAGGCGACTTGCGCCGAAATGTCGAGCCTGAGCTTGACGCCTTCAGGTGCCGCCCAGGCCGCGGCGGTGTCCGGAAATCCGTTCGGCCCGGCCGGCGACCACAAGGGCTGGCCGAGCACGTTGAGGCCATTGAGATAGCGGCCCGGATCTTCGGGATTGCGCGCCAGCAGGCGGCCGGATGCGACCAGGAATTCGTAAGGCGAACGCATCTTCGTCAGCGGCGCCTGCCAGGCCTCGTTAGACTGCACTAGCGTGGTGGCCAGCGCCCCGAGATCGCCGTCTGTTTTCGTGAACGTATCCTTTAGCCTCGCCACCAGCGCCGGCGGCGGATCGTCGGCGACGAAGTGGCGCGCGAATTTGGTCGCGATGAATTTTGCGGTCGAGGGATGCCGCGCGATATCAGACAGCACCGCCTCGCCCTGCGCGACGCCGGCCTGCGCGTAGGTCTTGCCGAGCACCTGCTGCGGTCCGGGCTGGTGCGCATTGGCATTGAACACGAAGCTGCCGGGCGTGCCGAGTTGGCCACGGCGGCCGGCAAAGGTCCAGCCGGTGATGACGCGCGCCAGTGCCGTCACGTCGTCCTGGGTGTAGCCGCCGCCGACGCCGAGCGTATGCAGCTCCATGATCTCGCGCGCGAGGTTCTCGTTCAGGCCACGATTGCGGTTGATACCGGCGCGCGACTCCGGGCCGAGCGATTGCTGGTTGTCGAGAAAGAACAGCATCGCGGGATGCTGCTCGACGGCCTTCAGCATGTCGCCGAAGCGGCCGAGCACATGCGGACGGATCGCCTCGCGCTCGAACGCGCCGGCCCACATCCGCGCCAGCGCGCCCTTGTTGGCGGAGATGCAGAAGTGGTTGGACCAGAACACCACGAGCCGCTCGACGAAGCCGCAATCGGCGACCACGCCGCGTTGCAGCCGCGCCAGCGCCTCGGCGCGGAACGTCTTCTGGATGATGTTGAGCGGCTGCGCCGGCGGCTTGGGCGGACCGGCCAGCGGCTGTATCGTCGGAGGCTGCATCGGAGCCGACGGCGTCATCGCCGCATTGGCGTTGTCAGGCGCCTGCGCCTGCATCGCCGAATCCTTCCCGGCGATCTCCTTGGCGGCGGAGGGCAGCGACAGGTTGCGCCGCGGCTGTGGCTTGGCGTCCGGTCCTTGCGGCGGCGTTTCGCTCGCGCCTTGCTGCGCGGCCTTCGCGGCGTTGCGCGCCTGCTGGATCTCGAACTGATAGTCGAACACCTGCTTGCCGAGTTCGGGTGTCGAGAGCAGGCCCGGCACTTCGAGCAGCGCGCCGTTCGGACGCGCCAGTTCCGCCAGCACGAAACCGCGAGGATCGGAGGCCGCGTTGATGAAGTCGCCGGACGCCCCGCCGCGGGCGCCGAATCCAAACCGGTTGAGGGCGACCAGCGCGGCTTGCGAATCACGGGCCATCAGAATTTCCTTGACGAATTCCCGGGCGATTTCCTTGACGATTTCCTTGGCCGCCTATCCCGGCTATATCTGTCGCACGGCATCATAGCGCGGTCCGGGATGAACCCGAGATTAATTCGCGCATTAAATCGCGGTTAGAATGGACCTCTCGTCAAACGATCGTTCCCAACCAGGATCTCCGCGCCGGCTTGCCTGCACGGCATGCGGCAGCGAATTTTCCTGTTCGCTCACGGGCGCATGCTGGTGCTCCGATGAGCGTTTTCGCCTGCCGATGCCGAGCGACGGCGGCGACTGCCTGTGCCCCGCATGCTTGCGCAAGCTCGCGGAACAGCAAGCAGCGGTGAGCGCCACGTGAACGCACGCTGGACCGTCGACGCCGTCCTGCTCGACATGGACGGCACACTGCTCGACACCGAGAAGGTCTATTTCGACAGCCTGGTCGCGGCGCTGAATGCATGCGGCTACACCGACGACGTCGTCGCGCTGTGCCACTCCATGGTCGGGCTTCCCGGCCCGGCCTGCGAAGCGATGCTGCGCGATCATTACGGCGCGGCGTTTCCGCTCGCCGAGGTCAACCGCGCCTTCATCATCAACCGCGATCGGATGTTCGAAGCCCCCTTGCCGCTGAAGCGCGGCGCGCTGGCGCTGCTTGACGGGCTCGCCGCCGCCGATTGCCCGATGGCGATCGTGACTTCGTCGTCCCGCCGCACCGCCGAGCGCCATCTCGGGCTCGCTGGCATCCGCGACCGCTTCGACACGTTGCTGACGCTTGACGATGTCGCGCAGGGCAAGCCGGATCCGGAGCTCTATCTCAGGGCAGCCGCGCGGCTCGGCGTGACGCCGGCGTCCTGCATCGCCGTGGAAGATTCCAACCACGGCGTCGCCGCCGCCCACGCCGCCGGCGCGATCACGCTGATGGTGCCGGATATGGCGCCGCCGACCGAAGCGATTCGTGCGAAATGCGCAGCCGTACTGCCGGACCTCAACGCGGTGCTGGCGTTGTTGCGCGAACGCGGCGCGCTCTAATCGTCATTGCGAGCGTCAGCGAAGCAATCCATCGTCCCGCATATGCCCGGACATGTTGTCGGCACGCTCGCGGAGTGTCCATTGGCTGATTGAGTTGCTACCGCCGCGCCAGATTGATCCTTCAGCACGGCGCCGGTGGCAGCATCATGCGCGCTGCTATTTCGTGATTCTGGGCCGCGTGGATGTCGGCGGCGTTGGCGCCGCGGGCTGAAGATTGAACGTCAGCCAGACGTTCCAGCCTGCTGGCCGATTTTCATTGGCGAATTCGCCGTAGCCCTTCAGGTTCAGATATCCCTGCATGTCTCCGACCGGGAAAATGTAGCCGACCTGCGGGCCGACGCCCGCCACGCGCGACCGGAAGCAGCCGACACGATCGCCCGAGCCGCCATCGCAGCCGAGTTGCTGATAGAGGTAACCGACGAGACCGACCTGCCACTGCTTGGTCAGGAATTGCGACGCACCCCAGTCGAGGTGCATGTCGACGCCGCTTTGATATTGCGTGGAGGGGTTGACAAAGTTGTAGGTGAATCCCAGCACCGTCGAAAATTCATGCCCGGTCTTTGGATCGAAATAGGTGTAGCCGCCGCCCGCGTCGATTGCCCAGTGCCCAAGCCCCAGATTCGCAAGGCGGCCCGACTGGTAGGCGCCGGCCGGGAGGTCGGCGGTAACGTACGTCATGTAATTGTTGACACCTGCATTCCAGCGTAGCGCGAACTGCGGGATCAGGTCGCCGAATGCAATGAGCGAGCTGTCGATGCTGTCAAACCGGGAGAAGGGCGACGTGGCGCCGCCCGGTCCCGTCAATGTCCCAACGAGCGATCCCGCCAGCGACGTGGAGTTGGAGCCGTAGGTCGCCAGCAGGCTGGCAGAGGCCTGACCGCCCAGCACGGGTGTTGCAAAAGTATAAGTCCCGGCTACAAGGCCAAGATTCACATTCGCATTGACGTTCGCGTTCACGGTGGCCGTCAGATTCGCGGGAAAGCGACCAAGCGTGATTTCGCGCGACCGCGCCACGTCGCCGCCGGCGGAAACAGAGGTGTGATAATAAACCGAGGTCACCGACCAGCCCGGCGCCTGCTGAGGAACAGCCGCGAGGCTGCCAAAAAATCCGGGTAACCAAAAGCTGATGCCATTTTCGTCGGCGCGAGCCGCTTGGGTGGACAGCACCAGCAGAGCGGCAAGCGCCCCAACTCTCAAATGCCACTGCGAAAAAAATCTGCGTCCCAAACCCGGTCCAAGGTACCCCATCGCCGATCCCCCGACTCTCGCGATCCCACCGTCGCTCCGGCGGGGTAGAAGCTCGGAAAGAATAAGCCGACGCCGCCGTTGGTCCATGCGAAATCGGCATATTTGCGTTCGGCCGGCCCTTTATTGAAAGGCTGTGTTCATGACGCCACAACCTTGGCACTTTTTGCATAGTCGTCAGGGGCTCTCGACAAGGAAGAGGCGACCTGGCTCGATTGATCTAGATCAACATGAGAACGATGCGGTGCTGGAAGCATCTTGTCTTGTCTCGTTCGCAGATGCTGCGCCGTCGGTCTCGCACTTCAGATACTCGATCGTCTTTTGACTGACCAAAGCGTTAAATCCTCCCGAAGCAACCGGCGAGCTGGAAAGCTGCCGAGAGGTTCTTGCTCCGGCGACGCTCGTAACTTTGAAACTCGTTCACTGCGAGTAGCTCATGCACGACGTTGGCGTTGCGGCAGGCGTACCCGATCTGGCGGCTGATGGCTTCGAACGCACCTCGCGCGCCACCGCATTCCCGGTCAATGGCTACGGTCCTCGTGAGTCGGCAGCTTCTGGGAATGGACGACCGATTGGTATTCACCAAAAGCACGACGCAGACGCCCCGAAGACTTGCTGCATCCCGCAAGATCCTCGCGGCCGGTCCGAGGGCGGGAGCTACGACCCTCGTCAGCCGAACCTCAGGATTCCACGCAAGGTGCTCAAGGCGGCTCGCATCTTTGCGCCCCTAGCCATTGCCGCCGCTATCGTCCGGCCACGCGTCATGCCGAGCCGATCGACACCTCAGCAAGCCATGTCGGCTTCAGGTGCATCACCAGGAAGAGGATCACGTCATGAGTAACGACACGATTCCAGAAGAGCCTGAGATGGGTACAGAGCCGATCAGTGCAGGATTGAAACGCCGCGATCTCTTGTTGAGCGGTAGTTCGCTCGTCGCCGCTTCAGCACTCTCTGCCGTCGGTGCGACAAGCTTCGCGCAAGCGCAGCAACCAACGCCGGCCCCGGTGCCCGCGCCGGCCGGACAGCGGCCCAATATCGTCGTCATCATGGGGGACGATATCGGCATCTGGAATATCGGTGCTTACCATCGTGGCATGATGGCCGGCCGGACGCCGAACCTCGACAAGATTGCCGCAGAAGGCATGCTGTTTACCGATTATTATGCCGAGGCGAGCTGCACCGCAGGCCGCGCCAACTTCATCACCGGCGAACTACCGATCCGCACCGGCATGACAACGGTCGGTCAGGCCGGCGCTCCCACAGGCTTGCCGGCGGAGGCCGTGACCATTGCCACCGCGCTCAAAGGCATGGGCTATGCCACCGGCCAATTCGGCAAGAACCACCTTGGCGACAAGAACGAGTTTCTGCCGACAGTGCACGGCTTCGACGAGTTCTTCGGCTATTTGTATCATCTCGACGCGATGGAAGACCCGGCCCACCCCGCTTATCCGCAGGAGCTGCTAAACACGGTCGGTCCGCGCAACATGATCCATTCGTGGGCAACCAATGTGGACGATGCCACCGTGGATCCGCGCTGGGGCAAGGTCGGCAAGCAAAGAATTGAGGACGCCGGAACGCTCTATCCCAAGCGGATGGAAACGGTGGACGATGAAATTCGAGACTTTGCGTTGAGTTTCATTGAAAAGGCTAAAGCCGACAACAAGCCGTTCTTCTTGTGGCTGAATCCAACTCGCATGCACATCGTCACGCACTTGTCGCCAAAATATCAGGCAATGCGCAACTCCAAGAACGGTTGGTCGATTCATGAAGCCGGCATGGCACAGCTTGACGACGATGTCGGCGTCGTAATGCAAAAGCTTAAGGACATGCGCGTGGATGACAACACCATCGTCATCTTCACCACTGATAACGGCACCGAGGTCTTCACTTGGCCGGATGGCGGACAGACACCCTTCGCGCAGAGCAAAGGTACGGTCATGGAAGGCGGCTTTCGCGCGCCCGCGATGATCCGCTGGCCGGG
Source organism: Bradyrhizobium sp. UFLA01-814 (assembly GCF_046718885.1). Classification (NCBI taxonomy): domain Bacteria; kingdom Pseudomonadati; phylum Pseudomonadota; class Alphaproteobacteria; order Hyphomicrobiales; family Nitrobacteraceae; genus Bradyrhizobium; species Bradyrhizobium sp. UFLA01-814. The sequence continues at coordinate 7,888 of NZ_JAQOSR010000095.1, forward strand.
CAAAGTGCCGGCCGGCAAGGTCGAGAACGGCATCATCTCCGGGCTGGACTGGTTCCCGACCTTGCTGGCTGCTGCCGGCAACCCGAACATTGTCGAGGAACTGAAGAAGGGGAAGCACATCGGGGACCGTACCTACAAGTGCCATCTGGACGGTTATAATCAGATGGACATGATTACCGGCAAGGGGCCGTCGAACCGGCACGAAATCTGGTACTTCGGTGAGAGCGAGCTCGGGGCTGTGCGCATCGACGACTACAAGTATCGTTTCATCGACCAGCCCGGGGGCTGGCTGGGCGAAAAAAGCAAGGTTGACGTGCCCTACCTGACCAACCTTCGTCTGGATCCGTTCGAGCGAACGGGCTGGCCTGATAGCGGGACCAAATACGGCGCGCAACAATACTTCGACTGGTTCAAATTTGAGTTCTGGCGCTTCGTGTTCGTTCAGCAGGAGGTCGAGAAGCTGGCCATGACCGCGGTCGAGTTTCCGCCGATGCAGAAGGGCGCGAGCTTCAACCTCGATTCCGTGAAGGCGAAAATCGAGGCCGCCAGGACGGCAATGGCAAAGTGAGATTCATAGCCGTGTTGGGCGGCGTCCATGCCGCCCAACGCCGTCTCCTCCGGCCTTTCGATATTGCAGATCGGTTCACCGAAGTCCGCTTCCGGGAGTGGAGCGGGCCAATGGCGGACGGGCCCGATCGTCGCCTTCTGGCCCAAGGCCGGGGTACTTCAGTCCGGATCTATGTCGCCTTTTCAGGGCGTAACGGACAGGCCTCCATGAGTACACCGCTCTAACCCCGTTTGCGCGCCGGCTTCGCCAGCGCCGTCTCGATCAGCGTGCGCGCGGCCTCGCCGGCGGTCTCCATATAGCTCGCGTCACGGTGCAACTGCACGACGGCGAATGATCCGTCCAGCAGCAGCAGGATCTGCCGCGCAAGCTTGAGCGGATCGGCGATCCCCTGCTCCGCGAAGGTCGCGCGCAGCCAGTCCTCGAATTTCTTCTTGTGCGCGGCGCCGATCCGGATCGCGGGATGCCCGGGCATGTTGGCGAGCTCGGCGGAGGTGCGCAGGAAGCCGCAGCCTTTCCACTTCGGATGCCGCGCCGAGCGCGCAAGGTTCTTGAAGATCGCCTCGACCTTCACCGCCAGGCCGCCCTCGGCCTCCGCGAACCATTTGCGGAACAGCGCGAGATTGGGCTGGTCGCGCGAGGCGAGATAGGCGGCGACCAGGTCGTCCTTGCTCTTGAAGTGATAATACAGCGTGCGCTTGGTGAGGCCGGCCTTGGCCGCAACCTCGTCGACGCTGACGCGGCGGATGCCTTCATTGTAGAACAGCGCGCTCGCCGCCTGGACGATGCGCTCGCGGGTGGGCTCGGAGGGTCTGGGCATCACACGTATGTATACTAACCAGTGAATATACACAAATTCCGGCTAGCCCTACATTCGGCGCTGACACGAAACAGCCATGCCGGAGAGCGCACCATGCCCGAACCCATCCTGCTCGAGATCACCGCCGGGATCGCCCTGATCACGCTGAACCGTCCCGAGCAGCTCAACGCACTGAACTACGCGCTGATCGATCAGTTGATGATGGCACTCGACCGCATCGAGGGCGACGCTGACGTGCGCGCGGTGATCCTGACCGGCGCCGGCGAGCGCGCCTTCTCGGCCGGCGCCGACATCAAGGAATTCTCTGACAGCGTCAAACGGGGAGCCGCCGTTGCGGTGCGCGACTTCGTCCGACGGGGACAAGCCATGACCGCGCGGCTCGAGGCGTTCAAGAAGCCCGTGATCGCCGCGGTCAACGGGCTCGCCTTCGGCGGCGGCTGCGAGATCACTGAAGCAGTACATCTTGCGATCGCCAGCGACCGCGCGCTATTTGCAAAACCCGAGATCAAGCTCGGCATGCCCCCGACCTTCGGCGGCACGCAGCGGCTGCCGCGGCTGGCCGGACGCAAGCGCGCCCTGGAGCTGCTCCTCGCAGGCGATCCGTTCCCGCCCGAGCATGCGCGCGAGATCGGGCTGGTCAATCAGATCGTGCCGCACGATCAATTGCTGACCGCCGCGCGCGAGCTCGCCGGCCGCATCACCAGGCATTCGCCCGGCGCCGTCGCCGGCACCATCACCGCTGTGACGCGCGGGCTCAACATGCCGATTGCCGAGGGCCTTTTGGTCGAGAGCGAGCAGTTCGCCGCACTGGTGCCGAGCCGCGATCTCGCCGAGGGGCTTGCGGCGTGGAAGGAACGGCGGCCGGCGAAGTATGTGGGGGCGTGAAGGCCCACCTCACAGCCGTCATTCCGAGGCGATGCGCAGCATCGAACCCGGAATCTCGAGATTCCCCGGTGCGCAATTGCGCACCTGCGGTCTGGTGCTTACGCACCATCCCGGAATGACGAATTTGCTGAGACCTGTGCCCTACCGCACCACCGCCGCGGTCTGTCCGAACAAGAGCTTGCGCTCCTCCTCGGTGCGGATCGCGGGCTGGCCGAAATTCGGATTGACCTCCTTCGCCTTGGCATAGGCGCGCTCGGTCGCCGGGCGCCTGCCGATCGTCTCCAGCCAGCGCTTCAGATGCGGGAAATCGTCGATCTCCTGGCCCTGGTTCTTGTAGGGCACGACCCAGGGGTAGCTCGCCATGTCGGCGATCGAGTAGTCGCCGGCGATGAATTCGCGGTCGGCCAGCCGCTTGTTGAGCACGCCGTAGAGCCGGTTGGTCTCGTTGACGTAGCGGTCGATCGCGTAAGGCAGCTTCTCGACGGCGTAGTTGCGGAAGTGATGGTTCTGCCCGGCCATCGGCCCAAGCCCGCCCATCTGCCAGAACGTCCACTGGATCACGTCATAGCGGCCATGAATATCGGCCGGCAGGAATTGTCCGGTCTTCTCGGCGAGATAAAGCAGGATCGCGCCGGACTCGAACAGCTGTAGCGGCTTGCCGCCGCCCTTCGGCGCGTGATCGAGAATTGCGGGGATGCGGTTGTTCGGCGCGATCTGCAGGAAGTCCGGCTTGAACTGATCGCCTTTGCCGATGTTCACCGGGAAAATCCTGTACTCCAATCCGGTCTCCTCAAGAAACATCGTTATCTTGTGACCGTTCGGCGTGGACCAGTAGTGGAGATCGATCATGGGCGTGATCCTGCATTGCCAGGGACTGCCGATGTCGTGCATCGGCGAGAAAGATGCGAATGCATGAAGTTGGGCGCATAACCGCACCCAAGTCAATGGTGGGCGCATTGCACCGCGCGCGAATGTGATCTGCGGCCAGCGCAACTGCCAGATTGAGCCGCATCCCGATTGCTCCTAAGCTCAACGTGTTTGGTATTGAAAAATTTTCAGAACACGGGGGATTATGATGACGCGGGATTTGGCACGACGTGATTTCCTGAAAGGCTCGGCGGCGATCGCCGGCGCTGCGGCCGCGGGCGCCTTCTCCTGCGTCGAGATCGCCAGCGCAGCGCCGATCGAGGTGCCGACCGTCGACAAGCTCTCGATCCGCGTGCTGGTCGATTCCAGCTTCGATTTGTTCTTCAAGCCGAAGCAAGCCGGCGGCGTCACCATCGCGTCGCCGCCGCGCTCCGCCGACTACCAGAAGTCGCTGCACAATGAATGGGGCCTGTCGCTGTGGCTGGAGTCGGAGGTCAAGGGCACGCAGCGCACGCTGATGCTCGACTACGGCTACACGCCGGAGGTGCTGCTCAACAACATGGCGCTGGTCGGCGTCGATCCGTCGAAGCTCGACGCGCTGATCGTGAGCCACGGGCATTACGATCATTTTGGCGGCCTCAACGGCTTCCTCGACAAATTCCGCGATAAGCTGCCGGCCGACGTGAAGCTCTATGCCGGCGGCGAGGACAATTTCTGCCACCGCGTCAGCGCAACGCCGACCAAGGGCCAGTTCAACGATTTCGGCACGCTCGACCGCCGCCAGCTCGCGGCGCAGCGCGTCACCACCGTGCTGTGCGAGACCCCGACCGTGATCGCGGGCCATGCCTTCACCACCGGCAAGATCACCCGCCGCAGCATCGAGCGTGTGCTGCCGCAGACCTGGGTCGAGTTCGGCATCAAGGACGGGCTCGGCTGCAACGCCAGCCACTATCTGCCGGCCGAGATGGAGGGCAAGATCGTGCCCGACGAGCACATCCACGAGCACGCCACCTGCTTCAACGTGCGGGACTTCGGCCTCGTCGTGATCTCGTCCTGCGGCCATGTCGGCATCGTCAATTCGGTGAAGCAGGCGCAGGAGGTCTCGGGCATCCAGAAGGTGCACGCGATCGTCGGCGGCTTCCATCTCGGGCCCGCGCCGAAGGACTACCTCACCGAGGTCGTCGCCGAGATCAAGAAGCTCGACCCCGACGTGCTGATCCCGATGCATTGCTCCGGGCTCAACTTCGTGCAGGAGGCGACTGCGCAGATGGGCGACAAGGTGCTGGTCACGACCACCGGCAGCCGCCTCTCCTTCGGCATATGATCACGCCGATCCTGCGCGGCATTGCATTCGCTGGCGCGGGCCTGGCATGCGCCGGCGCCGGCCTGTGGCTGACGCTGGCACCGGTGCTGGCGGGCGATGCGCCGCCGCAATCGGCGCGCTCGGCCGCCGCGATCATGGACATCCTGATGTGGAACAGGGAGCCGGTCGGCGGCCCGTTCGCGCTGACCGATCAGGCCGGTCATGAACGCACCGACAAGGAGTTCCGCGGCAGGCTGATGCTGATCTATTTCGGCTTCACCACCTGCCCCGACGTCTGCCCAACCGATCTGCAGGCGATCGGGCTTGTGCTCGACAAGCTCGGCCGCGACGGCGATCAGGTGCAGCCGATCTTCATCACCATCGATCCCGCGCGCGACACCGCCGCCCATCTCGCAGAGTATGTGCCGATGTTTCACCCGCGCCTGATCGGACTGACCGGCAACCCTGATGCGATCCGCAAGGTCGCCGATGCCTACAAGGTCTATTTCGCGCGGGTGCCGCTGAAGGATGCCGGCGACTACACCGTCGATCACACCGCCTACATCTATCTGATGGACCGCGAGGGCAATTATCTCGGCTTCTTCCCGCCGGGGACGTCAGCCGACCGGATGGTCGAGATCATCCGGCCGAGACTCGAACAGTGACGGTAGAGATTGGCAATTCTAACCGCTCGATCGGTCCACCTCTCCCCTTGTGGGAGAGGTGCGATGATCACCGCGCTCAGGTTCACTGTATCCGCCCATGCGCGCGCAAAAAGCTCTCGCCGGTTTCCGTCACCATGACCCGCATGCCCTCGACCGAGGGGCGGCGCGCGACATAGCCGCGGTCGACGGCGTCCTCCCAGATCGTCAGCCGCGGGCATGAGCTGCGCCAGACCTCGAGCACCTCGGCATAGTGCCGCGGCTCGCGCGCGACCCACTCGACAAGATCGAGCACCAGGGCGTCTGTGGTCTCTGTCATGTGGTCCTCGCCGGGTCAGCCGGGATTCATTGTCTCCGGTATTTCTGCGCCGCTTGGCCTCTTCCGGCAAACTGAGTTATCTTGCCCATGCATCAGTTTTCCTGAGGGTTCATGCGGCGGCTGCTCTTTCTCAACGGCATCAAGGCGTTCGAAGCGGCGGCGCGGACCGGCAGCTTCGCGGCGGCGGGCAGCGAGCTCAACGTCTCGGCCGCCGCGATCAGCCGGATGGTGCACCTTTTGGAGGAGCGGCTCGGCGTCGCGCTGTTCGAGCGCAAGGCCAACCGCCTCGTCACCACGCCGGCCGGCCGCGCCTACCAAGGCGGGCTGACGCCGATCTTCGACGCGCTGGCGAGCCTCACCGCGCAGGTCACGGCGTCCGCGAGCGCGCGGGTGCTGACCGTCGGCGTCGGACCGACCTTTGCGCTGAAATGGATGATCCCGCACCTTGCCGAGTTCCGCAAAGCGGAGCCCGACATCGAGGTGCGGATCACGACCGGCGGCATGGCGGTGCCGTTCGCCGACGACTGGAGCTGCGGCATCCAGCTCGGCGACGGCCCGTGGCCGGGCCTCGTCGCCGAGCCGCTGTTCGCCGCCGATTTGATGCCGGTGTGCACGGCGCGGCTCGCCAATACCCTGAAGCGCCCCGCCGACCTCAAGGGCCCGAGCCTGATCCGCGTCGCCCATTCGCCCGACGACTGGCCGTCCTGGCTGAAGGCGGCGGGCGTGCCGCGCCTGACCGCGCGCGGGCCGGAATTCCAGTTCTACGGCCAGGCGCTGCAGGCAGCGAGCGACGGGCTCGGCATCGCGATGGGCATCCGGCCCTATATCGACGACGATCTCGCCGCCGGCCGGCTGGTGGCGCCGTTTGCGCTCAGCGTGCCCAAGGGCATGCGCTGGTATCTGGTCTATCGCGGCTTCCACGCCGAGCAGCGCGATTTCGCCGCGTTCCGGCGCTGGATCATCCGCGCCGCGGCGGAGCCCGCCGACCGCCGCAAGGGAACCCGCAGTGCCTGACGAGACCGTCGATACGCTGGTGATCGGCGGCGGCCAGGCCGGGCTCACCATGAGCCACCGGCTGAAGCAGCGCGGCATCGCCCATCTGGTGCTGGAGCGAGGCCGCATCGCCGAGCGCTGGCGCAGCGAACGCTGGGACGGATTGATGTTCCAGTTTCCGAACTGGTCGGTGCGGCTGCCGGAATTTGCGTTTCCGCACAGCGATCTCGACGGCTTCGCGGACACCGCTGCCATCATCGCCTTCATCGAGGATTACGCCGCGTTCGTCGCGCCGCCGATCCGCTGCGGCGTCGCGGTCACCAGGCTGCGCCGCGATGCCGGCGGTTTCCTCGCCGAATTTGCCGGGGGCAGCATCGCCGCCCACAACGTCGTCATCGCCACAGGCCCCTATCAACGGCCGCTGCGGCCCGACCTGCTGCGCGATCACCCCGGCCTGTTTCAGGTCGATGCCGCCGGCTACAGGAATCCCGAGCAATTGCCTGACGGCGCGGTGCTGGTGGTCGGTGCCGGCGCCTCGGGTGCGCAGATCGCCGAAGAGCTGATGCACGCCGGCCGCGACGTCTTCCTCTCGGTCGGACGTCACAACCGCCTGCCGCGCCGCTATCGCGGCCGCGACCTGATCTGGTGGCTGGCCGAGATGGGCATCGACCGGACGCCGGTCGAGCAGCGCGGTCCGTCGCGGCTGCTGCCGGTGATCTCCGGCGCCCATGGCGGCCACACCGTCGATTTCCGCCGCTTCGCCGCCGGCGGCGTGACCCTGCTCGGCCGCGTGACGGCGGCGCGCGACGGCGTGCTCGAGATCGCGCCCGATCTCGCCGCCAACATCGCCAATGGCGACGCCTATTACGCGACCTTCCTCGGGATCGTCGACGACTTCGTTACGGCACGCGGCCTCGATCATCCCGAAGATCCCTTGGCGCGCCTCGGTTTGCCCGATCCGCCGTGCCTCACCGCGCCGCTCGATGCGATCGACCTGCGGACCGCGCGGATCAGGAGCGTGATCTGGGCCACCGGCTACGGCCTCGATCTGAACTGGATCGACATACCGGTGCTGGATGGCGACGGGGCACCGCGACACCGCCATGGCGTCTCCGACGTGCCCGGCCTCTATTTCCTCGGCCTGCAATGGCTGTCGAAGATGAAATCCTCGTTCCTGTCAGGCGTCGGCGACGATGCCGCCGTGCTCGCCGACCACATCGCCGGCCGCAGTTAGATCCAACGACATCGGAGGTGCGCTCCCTCGCCCCGTTCTTACGGGGAGAGGGTTGGGGTGAGGGGCTGCTTCCGCGCAGACCGTCGCAGTTGGGCTCGCGGGGACTCCCCCTCACCCGGAACGCATCTGGCGATGCGCTCCGACCTCTCCCCGCACGCGGGGCGAGGTGAAGCGGAGCTCGCTGCTCGAAGCAAAGTCGACTTTTTCTCCCGGTTCCTTTGCCGTTCGGAAATAAACCGCGCGACTTGTGATCTGGTTCACATAGGGCACCGCGCGCTCGTGCTTCCTATGAGAAGGGCATTTCGAGGTCGCACATGATTTACAGCGGTTTTGAGATCAAGTCGTTCGAAGTGGGGAAGGGGCAATGGCACGCCAGGGTTCAACGGGTCGATCAAAGGCCGGTCGTCATCGATGGCATGCTGTTTCCGATGCTCGACATCGGCTTTGCGTGGTCCGATCCGGATGCGGCGATCGCCGACGCGAAGCGGGCTATCGACCGGTTCCCGCAACGCTATGGCATGACAATGCCGGCGGCCGGAGCATCGGCGTGACCGGCAACGTCGTGGTCGCCGCCGTCCCGCAATGCGAGCCGGATCCGGTCTGGCCGGCGCAAGTCCGCACCAGCTGCCCGGAATGCGCCGCCCCACTCTCGCTGCTGCGCGTGATCCCCGGCCGCGCCGCCGAATACTGGACCATGCGCTGCGACGGCTGCGGCGGGATCCATCTCGACATCGTCGACCTGCCCCGCGTCTGAACTCCGCGACAGCGCGCCCCCTGCTGACACCCTGCTGTCAGCAGCCTCGCCCGCGCAGCTATCCGGCCGCCGTTTACCCTTTTATCGCTGCCGGAGTCGTCCCATATTCGGGACATGGCGAAGACACCGAACACTCCGAAAAAGCCCGGCAAAACCCCCAAATCCAAAGCACACCGGCCCGAGGTCCTCCCGATCGGGCCCGCGCTTGCCGAATTGCTCAATCCGGCGATCAACCGCGGCGATGCCGGCATGGGTTCGGGTACCGGCCTGCAGCCGCCGCCGGACAATTCCTGGGACCGCCGCGCCGGCGGCGAGGCCGCCGCGCATCGCGCGCGGGCGTCGACGCGCGAGACCAGCGAGGACGTCGCAAGGCGCGACACCTCGGGCCTCGGCGAGGCTCCGCAGGCCAATTACGGCACCTCGGCCACCATTCCGACCCTCGATCCGGAACTGGCGCGGCAGCTCGGCCTGCCGACCGCCGAGGATGACGAGGAGGCGCTGGCGCGGCCGCCGCGCAGCAAGATGGAGGCGCTCGGCGTCAAGGCGACCGCCGACGCGCTGGAGAACCTGATCCGCGACGGCCGTCCGGAATTCCGCAAGGACGACGGCTCGATGCGGGTGTGGACCCCGCACCGCCCTCCGCGCCCGGAGAAATCCGAAGGCGGCGTGCGCTTCGAGATCAAGTCCGACTACCAGCCGAAGGGCGACCAGCCGACCGCGATCGCCGAACTGGTCGAGGGCATCGACCGCAACGACCGCACCCAGGTGCTGCTCGGCGTCACCGGCTCGGGCAAGACCTACACCATGGCCAAGGTGATCGAGGCGACGCAGCGCCCGGCGCTGATCCTGGCGCCGAACAAGACGCTGGCCGCCCAGCTCTATGGCGAGTTCAAGAACTTCTTCCCCGATAACGCGGTCGAGTATTTCGTCAGCTATTACGACTACTACCAGCCGGAAGCCTACGTCCCGCGCACCGACACCTATATCGAGAAGGATTCCTCGATCAACGAGCAGATCGACCGCATGCGCCACTCGGCGACGCGTGCGCTGCTCGAGCGCGACGACGTCATCATCGTCGCTTCCGTGTCCTGCATCTACGGTATCGGCTCGGTCGAGACCTATACCGCGATGACCTTCGCGCTGAAGAAGGGCGAGCGCATCGACCAGCGGCAATTGATCGCCGACCTGGTCGCGCTGCAATACAAGCGCACCCAGGCCGAGTTCACCCGCGGCACCTTCCGCGTCCGCGGCGACGTCATCGACATCTTCCCGGCGCACTATGAGGACCGCGCCTGGCGGGTGAACCTGTTCGGCGACACCATCGAGACCATCGAGGAGTTCGATCCGCTCACCGGCCACAAGCAGGACGAGCTCGAATTCATCAAGATGTACGCCAATTCGCACTATGTGACGCCGCGCCCGACGCTGGTGCAGGCGATCAAGTCGATCAAATCGGAGCTGAAGCAGCGCCTCGACCAGCTCAACGACCAGGGCCGCCTGCTGGAGGCGCAGCGGCTCGAGCAGCGCACCACCTTCGACCTCGAGATGATGGAGGCGACCGGAAGCTGTGCCGGCATCGAGAACTATTCGCGCTATCTCACCGGCCGCCGCCCCGGCGAGCCGCCGCCGACGCTGTTCGAATACGTCCCCGACAACGCCCTGGTGTTCGCCGACGAAAGTCACGTCACGGTGCCGCAGATCGGCGGCATGTTCCGCGGCGACTTCCGCCGCAAGGCGACGCTCGCCGAATACGGCTTCCGCCTGCCCTCCTGCATGGACAACCGTCCGCTCCGCTTCGAGGAATGGGACATGATGCGGCCGCAGACGGTGGCGGTGTCGGCGACGCCGAGCGGCTGGGAGCTCAACGAATCCGGCGGCGTGTTCGTCGAGCAGGTGATCCGCCCGACCGGGCTGATCGATCCGCCCGTGGACATCCGCCCTGCCCGCACCCAGGTCGACGACCTCGTCGGCGAAGTGCGTGCCACCGCGGCGGCCGGCTATCGCTCGCTGATCACGGTGCTCACCAAGCGCATGGCGGAGGATCTCACCGAATACCTGCATGAGCAGGGCATCCGCGTCCGCTACATGCATTCAGATATCGACACGATTGAGCGCATCGAGATCATCCGCGACCTCAGGCTCGGCGCGTTCGACGCGCTGGTCGGCATCAACCTCCTGCGCGAGGGCCTCGACATTCCCGAATGCGCGCTGGTCGCGATCCTCGACGCCGACAAGGAAGGCTTTCTGCGCAGCGAGACCTCACTGATCCAGACCATCGGCCGCGCCGCGCGCAACGTCGACGGCAAGGTGATCCTCTATGCCGACAGCATGACCGGCTCGATGGAGCGCGCAATGGCCGAGACCACGCGGCGCCGCGAGAAGCAGGTCGAGTACAACGAGGCCAACGGCATCACGCCGGAGAGCGTGAAGAAGTCGATCGGCGACATCCTCAACTCCGTCTACGAGCGCGACCACGTGCTGGTCGAGATCGGCGACGGCGGCATGGCCGATGACGTGATCTCGATCGGGCATAATTTCGAGGCCGTCCTGAGCGACCTCGAAACGCGGATGCGCGAGGCCGCGGCCGACCTGAACTTCGAGGAAGCCGCGCGGCTGCGCGACGAGGTCAAGCGGCTGCGCGCCACCGAAATGGCCGTGGTCGACGATCCCACCGCCAAGCAGCGCAGCGTGCAGAAGCAGGCCGGCGCCTATGCCGGCACCCGAAAATACGGCGATGCCGCCAACTTGCCGGTCAGCGCGCTGAAGAACAAGTCGGCGCAGACCTCGCTCAAGGCGAGCCGCGGCGGCAAGTCCGGCTCACGGGTGCACAAGCCCGATCTCGACGAGATGCACGGCCCGGAATCGCTGCCCTTCCGCCCGAGCGGCGCGCTGCCGGCAAAACCGTTCGGCACCACGAGCCGCATCATCCAGCCGACCGACTCGCGGCAGTCCGGGCCGGAATTCGGCCCGTCGCCGAGGAGCAGCGGCGGCACGCCGGGCAAACGGGGCGGGTGGAAGAAGAGGTAGATCATGACGCGCGCCGAGCTTCTCGCCTTCCTGCGGATGCATCGGCTCGCTGTGGTCAGCACGGTTCACGACGGCGCGCCCCAGGCGGCGGTCGTCGGGATCGCGGTCGGCGACAATCTCGAGATCATCTTCGACACGCTGACCACCTCGCGCAAATACCAGAACCTCCGCGGCGATCCGCGCGCGGCGCTGGTGATCGGTTGGGACGCCGAGCAGACCGCACAGATCGAGGGAGTCGCGGACTTACCGAGCGGCGCGGAGCTCACCGCCTGCAAGCAGGTGTACTTCGCGACGTGGCCCGACGGGCTGGAGCGCGAGACCTGGCCGAACATCGGCTATGTGCGGATACGGCCGAACTGGGCGCGGTTCAGCGATTTTGGCGCGGTGCCGGCGCGGATTGAGGAAATGACGCTGCCATAGACAGCTTCATCAGCCTCGCCTCGATCACGCCACGTCGAACGCCGGATGGTAGCTCACATCCCCCTTGCGCGCCTTGCCCTTCAACACCAACCGCTGAAAGTATCGGCTCGGCTTGCCGCCATAGATCAGCCGGCGATCATCGAGGAAGCCGAAGCGGTGGTAGTACGCGGGATCGCCGAGCACGACGCAGCCATCGGCCCCTTGCTCCGCAAGCCGGATGAGCCCCTCGCATATCAGAGCTTTGCCGATTCCGCGCCCTTGCAGGTCGGGTGCGACCGAGACCGGGCCAAGGCCATGCCAGCGTCCCGCTACGCCATCGATCCGGACCGGCGAGAACGCGACGTGCCCGGCGATGCTGCCGTCCTCGGAGACAGCCACCAGCGAGAGCGTCAGCGCGCCGGCTGCGCGCAGCGCCTCGACGATGCGGGCTTCGGTGCCGCTGCTGTGCGGCGCTGTCGCGAAGGCGGCCGCTGTGATGCGGCTGATCGCGGCGGCGTCTTCGGGGCGTTCGTCCCTAATCTGCATGCCCGCAGATAAAGGCTACCCAAGAGGATGCGCAAGTGGCGGCATCTCGCCGCGCGGGTGCTCGGGGCCCGTGCCACATATTCGGTGTCGTCCCTGCGAAAGCAGGGACCCATAACCACAGACGATCATCGTGAAAGACGGTGGAGCGATGAGCCCCGTTCACGATATCCGCCGCGGGGTATGGGTCCCTGCTTTCGCAGGGACAACGTCCGGAAGGCGCCGCGGCCTCTCGGTTCATGCACGGACGTCTCTGGAATACTGGATCACCCGCATGCGCGCACGCGCGGGTGATGACTCGGCGCTGTTTGACATCTTGAATCGAGAACCATCCTCACCGTCGTCCTGGCGAAAGCCAGGACCTATTACCACCGGCTTTGGTTGTCGGAAGGATCGTGGCCCCAGTGTCGCGCAACAATTCGCATTTGGGGTAATGGGTCCTGGCTTTCGCCAGGACGACGTCAAGGGATGTGGCTCCGCTTCGCCCCGACCCTAACCCGATCGCTTGTTGCTGGTGTTCTGGGTCAGATTGCCATGCGCGGCCTGCTCGCGGATGTTGTGCTTCTCGTCGTCGCGATGGCCCTTGGTGGTGTCGATGGGAACGCTGGGGGTGCTGCCGGGGCCCTTGTGGCTCTTGTTGTCGTCCGGAACGGGCTGGATGGTCTTTGTCTTTGGTTTCGTCATCATCGTCTCCGTTACGCATGGAGACAACGCAGCCGGTGCGGACGGCGTTCCCGGAACGACACTTCGTTCCCGGAACGAGACGTCGTTCCCGGAACGAGACTTCACATGTCCGGAGATGTGGCTTCACAGCCGACCCTACAGCTTCTCCTGCTGCGACGGCTGCGCCTGTTGCTGCTGGCGCTGCCGCGCCTGCTCCTTGGCGTGATGGCGGCCGTAGAGGCAACCGGCGGCGGCGCCGAGCATGCCGTGATGGCCGGCATAATGCCCGGCGACGCCGCCGACGATCGCGCCCTTGATGCAACCCTTGGCGTCGGCCGGCGACACCGCGGCGAGCGCGCTGACGGCAATGACGGACGCGAGAACAATCGATTTCATGATGCGGCTCCAATGCAATGCTGCCGCATCAACGGCGAAGCGGCACGGCCGGTTCCGAGAAGAAGAGGCGGTTCACCATCGACCGCGCCGCCGGCAAGGCGGCGCCATCGGATTAGCTGTTATCGAACGCACCGCGACAGCGAGCCGGCGCGATATCACCGGCCGGCCCCGGAGGAGCTCAAGGCCTCGTGGCCGGCGTCGACGCCGGCTCACCGTCGCGCGGTGCGCGCTCGCATGATCTATTTGGAGACAACCAGGGCGGCGACGGCAAGCGGCATGGTGTTTCTCATACGGAACTCCTGATCGCGGATGCGTCGCCCACGCCGAACCAACCGGGCGCGCGGGCGGAGGTTTCATTAACTCGCGGACAGCTGCCGCCGCGCTCGCTTCACGTCCGCAGGACGCAATCAGTGCGGCTGATTCAGTTCAATGTCTTGCCGCCGTCGGTCACGCCGTCGAGGAACACGCCGGTTTCACGGTTGAGAAACTCGACATCTGCCGGGAAGAAACCGCCGGCGGAGGCGTGGCCGGTCACGGTGCCCGGGCTGATCGTCTTGATGGTCACGCCTTTGATGTTCTGGCCCATCTGGTTCGGCTCGAATTCGGGATTGAGCAGGTCCTTGGTGCCGGTGAGGATCAGCGTCTTCGCCCTGATCGAAGCCAGCGCCTTCGCGGTGTTGCCGCCGAACCCGGCCGTGGTGCCGACATCGTGCCGGTCATAGGCCCAGCTCTGGTAGATCCAGTCGTTGGCGTCGAACAGTTTCCACAGCGCGGTCTCCTGCTCGGCCATCCAGGGCAGCACCTCGGGGCCGGACTTGAACTGCGCCGCATACATATCGGGCGTGCGCGCCGCGAGCAGCGCGACGATATCGCGGAACAGTTTGAGCCCCTTCTCCGGCGGCGCCTCGTAATTGCCGTCCTTCCACGCCGGATCGTTCATGATCGCCTTGCGCGAGGCCTCCATCACCGCGACCGACCAGGCCGGCGTCTTCGCGAGCGGCACCATCGCAACCAGCGCGTCCATGAAGTCCGGATGGCTGACGCCCCATTGCAGCGCCTGCATGCCGCCCATGGAGGGGCCGACCACGGCGACGACATGGTCGATGCCGAGCTTCTCCTTCATCAGCCGGTACTGCGATTCCACCATGTCGCGGATCGCGAATTTCGGGAACTGCATCCGCGGCTGCACCTTCGAATTGCTCGGCGACGTGGTCAGCCCGTTGCCGATCGCATCGGTGCAGACGATGAAATACTTGTCGGGGTCGAGCGCCTTGCCGGGGCCGATCATGAAATCGAGCCGGTGATGATTGCCCGAGATCGCGGTCACCATCAGGATGGCGTTCGACTTCTTCGCGTTCAGCGTGCCGTGGGTGACGTAGGAGATCGAGAAATCCTTGATCGCCTCGCCGCTATCGAGCTTCAGGTCGCCTTCATTGTAGAGCTGGTGGGCAGGCTGCTGCGGCGTGTGCGCGAAGGCGGGCGGGATCGCCGGACATGCCAGCAGCGACAGGATCGCGGCGAAGTGGGTGATGCGCTTCATTGGTCTCTCCCCATCGGGGCGGCTCTGTTCGGCCGCCTTCCGCCGCGAAGCATACGGGCCGGCCGTGCCGCGGCAAGGCCGCGGGCGCGAAGATTTAAGTGGCGCGGGCGCGGAATAAACCGTGGCCTGCACCGCGGCGGCCGCCGTCGTCGCATTGCGCGAACCGGCGCGCCGCATGATTTTGTGCCACAATGCACGCGCTGGTTGCCGAACCTAATCGCGTCTCGCGCGTCAAACATGTTGTTGATTGTGGAATGCTCCGGTTCACAATGCCGGGCCAGAGCGAGTCGGCGGAGTCGATCATGGGCGAGGATTTGAACCGGCAGCGCGTCTTGAACTTCCTCGACGTCTACTATGCCGGCGGCATCGAGGGCGCGCTCGATCGCTGCAGCGACGACGTCGCGTTTCTCGCCAACGCCCCGATCGACATTCTTCCGCATATGGGCCAGCACCGCGGCAAGGCAGCGCTGCGTCAGATGTGGACCACGATCCACGAGCGCTATTCCGACATGCGCTACGAGGCGCCGATCGTGGTGACCCAGGGCGACCGGGTCGCCGCGCAGCTGCGCGTGTTCTTGCGCAAGCGCAACAACGCCCGCGTGGTGCAGTTCGACGTCGCGGTGTTCTACACGCTGCGCGACGGCAAGATCACCGAGATCCGCGAGATCATCGACACCTTCGACCTCGTCCAGCAGGTGCTGGAGCGCGACGTCGCGGCGGCGCTGACCGGGCACGACATCGTGCAGGCAAATTCGCAACGCCAGCGTTGAACCTCGACGGCGCGGCGCTGACCTATGACTGGGCTTGTTGCCGTCGGGGCTGAAATCACCATGAAAGTCGCATTGCTCGCTGTGCTTGGCCTGGCGCTGGGCGCCCTTGGCGGCGCCGCCTTCGGCATCGGAGCCGGGCTTAGCTGGATCGGATTGGCCAGAACCTCGGGTATCGATAGCGGAACGCTGGTGTTTTTCACCTTCATGCCGCTCGGCGCCGCGATCGGCGGCATCGGCGGCGCGCTGCTGTTCGCGGTGGTGGCGATCCGCGACGCCGAGATCGTGATCGAGCGGCAACCGGTGCGGCGGCGCGACCGCTGAAAATGCGGTGAACGGAGCGTTTTCGCGCGAAGCGGATGCCGGTTCGCGTCAAGAAAACGCGTCAGAACCAGAATCTGGAACCCCATTCCGATCCTGTCGGAGTAGGATTCCAGAGGGCGGCGGTCACATTCCGGTAAAATTCCGCGCAATTGTGCATTGCAAAAAAGTCATTTGCGTTTTTGCCGTTCCGCACTATTTCAGGCCGCAATAGCGATGTGCAGCAACCTGGCAAGGCGTCGGCGCTGACCCCCTGCCATCCGTTTGCGTTTGAAAATCCAGTTTCAGGACAAGGCCAAAATGACAGAGCATAGTCTCTGGCGTTTTTCGCGCGCATTGCATCGCGCGATCAACGAACGCCAGCTTGCAGATATCGAGCCGCTGCTCGACGACGAGGTCGAATGGTCCATCTATGGGCCGATCGACCTGTTTTCCTTTTTCGGCGCGCGCCGCGGCAAGGCCGCGGTGCTCGAGGTGATCAGGCAGATCGGCGAGAACCTCAGGGTTCACCGCTTCGACCGGGAACAGATCATGCTCGGCGTGGATTCCGCAGCCTCGATGCTGCGCTATTCGCTGACGGCACTCGACTCCAACAAGCCGATCTCGCTCCGGATCGCGCATTTCGCGCAGTTCAGGGCTGGCAAGCTGACGAGCTTCCGCGTGCTGGTCGACAGTTTCGACCTGGTCGAGCAGACCGTCGGCTACCCGATCCATCTGCCGCGCATCGCGGTCTGACGGCTTTTCGGTTTCACGCCTTCGTCATGTCCGGGGCCCCCTGCCCCGGCAGCGGCGGCCTGTTTTGCCAGCCCCGAACGGCCGCGCTCGGGACGCGCCGCGCGAACGCGCTGCGCGTTTGTCCCGGACATGACGATCACGCGTTGATCACTTGCTTTCAGAGCGCCGATGCCACAATTTTGCGCCACGGCAAACGCATGCTGCGGCTCTGGAATTTGCGGGCTGGGAATGACCTTCACATTACGATTTGGCTGGGCAAGGCTGCCGGTGCTGGCGGCCGGCTTCAGCCTGGCGATGGCGCTGTCGGCCACCGCGCAAACCCCGCCATGGCAGATCGCTCCCGCCGCCCAGGATACCGCAGCTGATAACACCGAGGCTGCAGCCGACGAGGAGCCGCCGGCGGCCAATGCCAATGACGCCGACATCCTGAAGGACATCGACGAGAGCAAGCTCGACTGGAGCCAGCTCGACACCGATTCCACCAGCCTGCCGACGCTGGCGCCGAAGCGTGCGGCGAGGCCCGCCAGCGTCGCCGGCAACGATCCATCCTGGTCAACCAACAACAACGCCAACGGCTCGTCGGCGGTGTCGGTCAAGCAGTCGATCTCGCCATTCCTCGACACCCGCATCGGCGCCGACATGACGGTCGCGAGGCAAGGCACGATGACCACGTCGGAGCAATTGTCGGAGCGGCTCGCCAATGGCGGCAGCCTGCCGCAGTCCGGCGGCTCGGCCTGGGCCGCGATCTCGACCGGCGGCGTGGCCTCAATCTGGGACAAGACCTCGGTCGAGGCGCGCGTCGATCCCTCCGCCGACCAGAGCAAGGTCGGCACCTCCCTGAGCAAGTCGGTGCCGCTGTCGGAGCAATATTCGCTGACGCTGCAGAACGGCTACAACCTCATCCAGCAGGGCGTGGTCCCGGTGCCCGGCATCATCAGCCACCCGTCGCGCAGCTACGACACCGATCAGTCGGCGAGCCTGTCCGTTAACGACACCGGCACCAGCATCACGGCAGGCCAGACCCTGTCGACCTCCGACGACAGATGGCTGCGCCGGATCGGCGCCGAGCAGAAGCTGTTCGACGGGGTCACCGTCTCCGGCTCGGTCGGCGAGACCTCCCAGGGCGCGACCAACAAGAGCATCAGCGCCGGCTACAAGCGCTCATGGTGAACGGTCTGTTAGCTCTATCGCGCTAAATGATCAGGCATTGCCGCAACTTGGCCCAGATGCGGTCAAATTCGGCGGCACTGATAGGTCCGTAACTTCATCAATTCGTCGTGCGGGGGACAAGCCGCGCTTCGCTATTGCGAACTAGGGGAAAGCCGATGAACGCCACCAACCGTACCGAGGAAGCCGAAGTCGAAACGACGTCCGAGGTCGACACCAATCTCGCTGCGGTCTCGGAAGTCGAAGCCGGCATCCGCGACTTCGTGCGCAACGATATCGCCTATCTGCGCCGGCCGGTGGCGAGCCCGGAGACCGCGCCGACCGACACCAACACCGATGCCACCGTCAGCAACGTCAACTCGCTGATCCAGCGCGTCGCCGGCACCTCGCTCGCCGAGATCGAGAAGCTGATCGGCGAGCTCGAGAGCCTGCGTGACCTGCTGCATGCCGAGGGCCAGCGCGTCCAGCGCGAGATCTCCGGCTATGCCCAGCTCAGCCAGGCCGCGATGAAGTCGACGCGCATGATCGCCGACAATGTCTCGCAGTGGAAGCGCGCGGCCGACGGCCTGCGCAACAGCTGATCCGGATCCGCCTTTTAGGATTGGCAGCCGCCGCCTCCTGGACAGGGGCGGCGGCTTCGCTTTGGAGCCGCGATTCAGCGCAGAACGATTCGTTATTCAGCGCGGTGTAAACTCCGCGACGTCAATTTTTGCAGAAGCCGATTTGAACTTCGGATGCAGAGCCCGCCTCCAATCCGGAATTCGCGTCCGGACCGCGCCTTGCCGGGCATCCGTTTGGAGACGAAGTCATGCAGAGCGTCCGGCCGGATAACGCCGCCGATCCGATTCCGCTGCGCCAGCCGCAGCAGGGCATCGGCACGATCATGATCCGCTTCATCGGCATATTGGCAGCCGCGACCGTCGTGATGGTGCTGATCTGGAATCGTTAAGGCATGATCCGGAAAAGTGTGAAGCGGTTTTCCGATAAGATCATGCCTAAACAGAAGCTTGATCAGGAGAAGTGTGACGCAGCCTGCCGACAGGTCACATTGAAAAGCGCAATTGCGCGCAACCTGCGCTCCCTCGAGCGCCGGCAGTTACAGACGGTCAATCAGCGATCGATGCTCGCGGTGGTCTCGAAGGAATAATTGCCGTCGGCAAAGCCCTTCACGACCATTCCGGTGGCCAGCATCACCACAACCGTTACCGTCGCGAAGATAATGCCGACGAGTTTCAGCGCGCTGCGATCTGCCATGGTATCCCCAGTCGTTCTTGCCAGATGTCCGTGCCCTCAAACCATAAGGCAGGGACAAAGGTTCAGAATGCGTTAGCAAAAAATGAGTTCCACGCAACGCACAACTGCGTCGGCGGCAGAAGTCATCCGCTAACCATGGCGTCCGGGCAACATCAGAGGCGTGCGGGCAACATCAGGAACCGGGATTCCGCCGCGGCACGAAAGCGGTGGCGAGGAACGAGAACACCACCTCATTGCGCTGATTGATGCCGATGTTGCGGGCCTGGAGGATGCCCCATTCGGGCCGCTTCTCGGACGTGCGCTTGGTCTCGACCTGGTTGGTGAAGCTGATGGTATCGCCTGCCAGCACCGGGCGGATCCAGCGCAGCTCGCGGAAGCCCGGCGAGGGCCCCCAGACCGCGACCTCCTCGCCGCGCGCGGCGGCTTCCGCGGCGAGCCGCTTACCGTCGGCGACGAGCAGCTTCATGCAGACGCTGGCGACATGCCAGCCCGATGCGGCGAGCCCGCCGAACAGCGACTTGCGCCCCTCCTCCTCGTCGAGATGGAAGCGCTGCGGATCGAACTGGAAGGCAAAGCGCTTGATGTCCTCGGCGGTGAAGGTGAAGGAGCCGAACTCGCGCCGTGCGCCGATCTCGATATCTTCAAAAAAGCGCATGACCTCTCCTATGCGCTCTCAGCGTCGCGGCGGCTGATCATGATCGGCGCCTCCATCTCGCACAGCATCTCGCCGCGCGCGTTGCGGATCGTGCTCTTGAAGGTGACGATGCCGGTCTCGGGACGGCTCTTCGAGACGCGCGCTTCGACGACATCGACATCCAGCGTCAAATCGTCGCCCGGACGCAGCGGCGCCACCCAGCGCATCTCGTTGACCCCGGGCGCACCGAGCGAGGCGGTGCGGCCGATGAAGCCGTCGAACAGCATCCGCATCATCAGCGAGCCGAGATGCCAGCCCGAGCCCGACAGGCCGCGGAGCATGGATTTCTTCGCCGCCTCCTCGTCGAGATGCATCGGCTGCGGGTCGAATTCGGCGGCAAAGGCGAGGATTTCCTCGCGTGAAACATGGCGCGGGCCGAACGTGCCGAAGCGGCCGGGCTTGAAGTCTTCGAAGGTCAGCGTGGTCATTGGGTGAGGATATGCCGGAGGGAAGCCCGATTGTGGCCGTTATTTGCAGCAATCACAACCGGCCCACTCGCATAGCTCGCCCCTGGACCGCCGGCGCCCGGTCCGGGGCTCGCCTTTGGCGAGACCGATTGGGCTTCTGCGGTATCGATTCCTCTGGTCGCGGAGGCGCTTTGGCGTCGTCCCAAACCATTGGCCCGGCGAATAGCCTCGTCCCGATGGACGCCTGCGGCGCAGGCTTCCGCGACGAAGTGATCGCGCCGGCGGTGACGCAGTAGGATGAACGAGACGCGAATCATATTTCGGCTGGCCGGGAGAACCATGATGTTCGATTTCCAGGATCTGTTTCAGTGGGACCGCTTCATCACGCCCACGATCATCAAGACGTTCTACTGGCTGGTGATCGCGGTCATCGTGCTGTTCGGGATCTCCGGCATCCTGTGGAGCCTCACCGCGATGGCGATCAGCCCGTTCGTCGGATTCATCCAGCTGCTCGCGTCGATCGCCAGCGTCTTCGTCGGCATCGTGTTCTCGCGCATCGCCGCCGAGTTCATCCTGATCGTATTCCGGATCAACGAGCATCTCGGCGCGATCCGCGACCGGGACGGAGCAATGCACTGAGGCGAACGGCACCCAGCCGAACGCGGCCCGCCGCCCATTCCGTGGTTAATCCGAAGTAGCACCCGCGCGCAAATGCCCGCGAAATTCCGACCGGGATCTTAAATCCGCTCGCGTATCAGCCTCTGCATTGCCAAGACCAGCGCGGGGGCGTCGTGATTTCGAGGAATGGCTTTGTTGCCGTGAGGCCGGGTGCCGAGCCGGGCTTTACGACCGAGGATATTTTATGGGCTGTCGGCATCTGGTCGGTGATCCTGACCCTGGCGCCGGTGATCGTGTTCTATCTGCTGATGGTGGCTTGAGGCCAACCATCACGTCATTGCAAGTGTCAGCCAGGCAATCTGCGATTGCCTAGTCGCTTCAGCACACAAAAAACGCGCGGGTGCCGCGCGTTCTTCCATTTCGAACGTAAGCGGCGTTGTTACGCCGCTTGCTTGTGCATCGTACCGGACGCCGACGCCGTACCGCGGATCGCCTTGATCGAGCGTTCGATCGCGGCCCACAGCCGATTGATCTCGGCGGCGGCGCGGCCTTCCGCATAATATTCGCGGGCGCCTTCGCCCTGGCCGAGCGCCATCAGAAGATCGGCGCGGTTGGTGATCTGGCCGCTCCACACCGGCGCACGGAATTTCGCCAGCGCCTCGCGCGCGATCGCGACGATGCGGCTTTCGGCGCCGTCACGCTGCGCGGGCGCGCCGTTGATCACGACGGCATAAGGCTTGCGCATCGAGCGGCAGGTCTGGATGGTTTCCTGCACGGCGTTGACGTCGAACACGCCGGGCCGCGCCGGAATGATCACCATCGTGGCGTTCTTGATGGAGTCGTCGACCACGGCCGACAGATTCGGCGGCGTGTCGATGAACACCCACTCGATGCCGTCACGCTTGGCCTGGGCAATGATCCCGCTGACCGAGTTCACCGCCGTCTTGATCGCCGGCTCGTTGGTGCCGCGCAGCTTGTGCCAGAGCGTCAGCGAGCCCTGCGGATCGGCATCGATCAGCAGACAGGGCTTCGTTGCCTTGTGCACTTGCGCAGCGAGGTGAGCAGCCAGGGTACTTTTTCCCGAGCCCCCCTTACGCGAAGCGAAAACAATCACGTTCATACGTTGGCCTCCAGATTGACCCCAGGAGGCGAAAATGAATCAGCACGCTGATTCGCGAAAGAAAAAATTTCTTGCAATCCGCAAAGTGGCCAAGATTACCGGTGCGTTTTGCTTTTTGAGTCACACCGAACTTATGACGCAACCGCAAATGGAAGCGCTAAGCGCTTGATTTGACTCAGGGCCTAGCGCTTTTCGGCAGCCTTTGCACGCTCGCGCTCGATCCATTTGCGCTCGATCCAACCGAGCAATTGCGCAGTG
Organism: Bradyrhizobium sp. UFLA01-814; assembly: GCF_046718885.1. NCBI lineage: Bacteria > Pseudomonadati > Pseudomonadota > Alphaproteobacteria > Hyphomicrobiales > Nitrobacteraceae > Bradyrhizobium > Bradyrhizobium sp. UFLA01-814. Next base: position 30,199 of record NZ_JAQOSR010000095.1, read on the forward strand.
GGCTTCTGCAAGAACGGAACATCCTGCGCGAACAAAAGGAGTCCGAGCGGCAGCATCCAGAGTCCGAGCACCGGCAGGAAGCTGAAGATGCCGCCGATGATCAGGAGGATCGCGAGCGGAATCCGCACATAGCGCGACGACGGCTTGCGCAGCCACGCGACGAAGCGCGCCGGCTTTTCCGGCAGCTTGGCTTCGAACCAGGCGAAGTGCCGATCGATCTCTTGCTTGTAGTATTCGCTCACGCGTCCCACTCCATCCGTTCCACGAGCGGAACAGATTTGGCAAACCACACAAGTCCCACAGATGATGCTGCGTGACAGCGTCACAAGGCGTCAGTCTGTCGCGCATGACAGGCTTGAAATCGCGGTCTGACGGTCTAGCGCGTATTTTCGCGCGAAGCGATTGGATTGGCCGCGACGGCGCTGTGCTCCCTCTCCCCGTTCTTACGGGGAGAGGGTTGGGGTGAGGGGCGGCCTCCGCGTATCCGGCGATAGCTGCGTTTGCGGAGACTCCCCCTCACCCGGAACGCATCTCACGATGCGTCATAGCCGAAGCTCCGCTTCGGCGTTCTGGAGAACGGCCGCTAAGGGCGGCCTACGCCTCTCCCCGCACGCGGGGCGAGGTGAAGGCGGACACCGGTTCGCGTGACGATACCGCGCCCGATCAGAGACTCCGGCGCACGCGCGATGAGAGCCTGTTCAGTGGGCCGACTTCTTCGTCTTGTGCGATTTGGAGACCTTCCGCTTTGCAGCGACCGGCCGCCGCTCGACGCGTTCGCTCGCCCTACGCGGCTCCGGATCTGCGCGGAAGAACACGCGGCAGGCCGGCGACAGCTGCGCCTTGTTCCTGATCATGCAGGCCGTGATGCGATCGACGTCGGGAATCTCGGGGCTACAGAGCCTGAACGCATCCGGCGTACAGGCCTGCTGCTGGTCGGGCGTATAGGCCTCACTTCGGCCCGGCAGCAGCAGCGCCGCAAGAGCGACGGCTGATATCAACGCAAACGAAAAACTCCTTGAACCGGCGATCCCCATGCATCCCCCCAAAGGTGTCACTAGGCGTCGTTAAGGCGTCGTTTCGGGGAGTGTGGGTGATGGGACAGAGAAGTGCAAGCGGACGCGATGACACGCCGGGCGATAAGGGCGAGCGACCTTGCGATCGTCTGATCTTGCGATGTCGCGCTGAGTGATCTTGCGGATGGTACAGTTGGGTGGGCTCGAACCACCGACCTCCTGTTCCACAGACAGGCGCTCTAACCAACTGAGCTACAACTGCATCCTGACGCGCGGCCCGCTCGAGCGGGGCGGCGATTTCGGGCGGAAACTAGGTGCAACGCCGCGCTTTGGCAAGGCCGTAACGCGCCGATTTCCGCTGTTATGTCGGGCCGCTCGACGGGCCCGTGGTTAGCAGAAAGGCCCGGACCGCTTCGGCCCGGGCCTTTCGCTGGTCTCCTAGATGGCAGCGATCAGGCGGCCGGCTTGTAGAACTTCGAGGCGCTGGCCTTGATCGGCTCGGCGGTCTCGCTGGCGACCTTCTGGCCGAGCTCGGCCAGTTCCTTGGCCTGCGCGGTGTAGGTCTCGAACTGCTTGCGGGCGTGCGACGTCCACAGCTCGACCGCTTCGGTCGGCGACTTCACGCTGAACAGCTCCTGGGCGAAATCGAGCGAGGAGGTGGTGTTGGCCTTGAAGAACTCGATCAGCTTGGCCGAATACTCGCTGGCGCCCTTGCTCACCGAGGTGAACACGGCCTCGACCGTCGAGTTGTGGGTCTCGGCAGCGTCCTTGAACTTGGCGTAGCTGTCGCGGGCCTGCAGAACGCCCTTCTCGGCGAACGCACGCATCTGCTCGGGAACTTCAAACGGAATGATCGAGGCGGAAAACGGATCGGACGGGTTGGTCATACGTGTAATCCTTCGCAACGGGTGAGTAGATGTGACCATTGCGGACGTCCCGGAGCCCATCAGGCCGGGAGCGCTGAAATGGATCACGCTGCCTTGATTCACGGGAGTGCCCTTCGTCGGGCGCGCCTAATAAACACCCATATCATGTCAATTTTGTGCAACGCAACGTAAGATCGCGTGCGACGCCATATTTTTTATGTGGCGGAATATAAGGTTACCGCGGCCGACCGAGGCTGAACGCGCCGGGGTCGGCCGCGGCCAATGCGCCTCGATCAGTTCTTCGGCTTGACCGCGTCCATCGCGGCGCGGCTGACGGCCTGGCCCATCTCGCTGGCCTGCTCGGCGAGCGAGCGCATCTGGCCCTGCACATATTCGCTGTGCAGTCGCATGACGTCGCTGAGGTCCTTGGCCTTGAGCAGCGCCTCGGCGTAGTCCAGCGACGACTGCACGTTCTTTTCGGCATAGGACAGCGCCTTGCTCGAAAGATCCTTGGCGCCGGCGCGCACCGTGGCGTTGCGCTCCTCGATCTTGCCGGCGGTGTCCTTGGCGTTGGTCACGAATTGCTCGAACGCCTTGCGCGCCTGCTCAAAACTCGCCTCCGCCATCGACCGCATATCCTTGGGAATCTCGAACTTGGGGATCTCGAAATGGTCACGCCCGTTGTCGCTCATGGTCGCTCTCCCTCGCTTGCTGATCGGCCCGCCGCTTGGCCCTGCGGGCCCAGGGCAAGATAGACGGCAGAATATATCGTGGCACTGCAATCGCAGGTGTGACGCGGCGCCACCTGGTTCCGCATCGCGCGGCTCGCAGCAACCTCTCTTTGCCGGACAACGCCGAACGGCTGTGGATCGTTCAGCCAAGTTAACGTTATCCCGGCTTTGGCGGGGGCAGTTTCGCTTGCGGACATGGACCTGCCGCCCCCCAGTTGCGATACTAACCTTCTGTTAAGGCTGTCGTCCTGCGGCTGCCGGGCCTTCGGCTGAGCTTAAGGAAGAAAGCCAAACCCATGCGGTCAAATCTTGCGTGATGAGTGACGCGGAATTCCAGATCCAGGCGCTCGGCGATGTCAGGCTGGCGGATCATGCGACGGGCGCCCTGCCGGCATGGCTGTGGGCGGCCGACGGCGCACGGATTCTCTGGGCCAATCCGGTCGGCGCGCAGGTATTCGGTGCCGCCAACGGCGCCGAGCTGGCGAAGCGCGGCCTCGGCCCGGCCGATCCGCACCGCCGCCAGGTCGCGCGGCTCGGCCACGGCCTGAACGCCAATGGCGCGGTCCGGCTGGAGCGGCTGCGCGGCTTCGGCGCGGCGCCCGGCATGCTCGCGACCTGCGGTTGCGCGAGGATCGACCTGCCGGACGGCAGCCACGGCATCCTGATGACCGCGCTCAACGCGACCAGCCGCGGTATGCCGCTCGCGGAACGCCTGCTGCGGCTGGTGCAGGGTTTGCCGCGTCCGGCCGCCGCCTTCACCAGCGACGGACTACTGGTCGCAACCAATGAGGCGGCGCGTGCGCTGCCCGGCCTGCACGATCTTACCGAAGCCGGTCTCGATGCCGCGCGCGGCGAGGCGCTGGCGCAGGGCCGCGCGGCGGCGAGCGTTGCGATCGGCCGCGTCGTGCTGCAGCGGATCGGCCACGGCGCCGATCGCGCGCTGGTCGCGCTGATCAAGCCGGCGCCGCATCTCGCCGCAAAGCCGGCGGCGCCGATCGTGCCCGAGCAAGTTGCGCCGGAGACGGCTGCGCCCGAAGCACAGGCACCGGCGGCAGCGTCGCAAGAGGCCGCAGCGGCGGAGCCGCTACCCGCACCGGCCGCTGTCGAGCAAGCCGTTGCGCATGACCAAGCGCCCGCGCCAGCCAGCGCAGCACCAGCTAGTTTCACGCTGTTCGATGCGCTCGATCCGCAGCTGGAAGAACGTGTCGCGATCGCGCCGATCGTCGGCGCGCCTGAATCCGAGCTCGCGGACGTAGCTCCATCGGCAGGACAAGAGACACCCGCAGACTCAACGCCCGTCGAGACCGCGATTTTCGACACCACGCCCGACGCAACGCCTGCTGTCGAGGAGCCGGTGTCGGAAGCGCTCATCGAAGTGCCGGCTGGAGCGCTGATCGAAGAGCATGCGCACCTCGCCTCGCCGCTCCCGTCAGCAGAACAGACAAACGCAGCAACAGAGCCCGTCGAGACCGCGCCTCTCGACACCACGCCCGACGAAACTGCCGCCGTCGAGGAGCCGCTGTCGGAAGCGCTGATCGAGGCGCCCGCTGAGACGCGGGTCGAACAGCCTGCGCCGCAGCCCGCGCCTGATCTCGAAGCGACCGCAAACGCGCCGGAAACATCAGCGCCGCCGGCCGACCCCGTCCCCTCGCCTTATGCGATCGCGGATGCGCCCGCGCCGCCACCTGCCGCCGAGCCCGAGCCCGCGACATTGGCGCCGGTGCCACCGCCATCCTGGCTCGACGAGCCATTGCCGGTGCGGCGGCATCCGCTGCGCTTCATGTGGCAGATGGACCACGAGGCCCGCTTCTCACTCGGCTCCGATGAATTCACCCGCCTGATCGGCCTGCACACCGCGGCGGGCTTCGGCCGGCTGTGGAGCGATATC
>NZ_JAQOSR010000096.1:0-34050 GCF_046718885.1 Bradyrhizobium sp. UFLA01-814
GAGATCTACACTATACCATGGTCGTCGGCAGCGTCAGATGTGTATAAGAGACAGGATAGTAGCAGCGCCGGCTGGACGCGGCGATGTCGGCAGCGGAGCGTCGCACGACATGCTCCGGGAAGCTGACCCGGTTGACCGCGCCGTCGCCGAGTCCAAGGGTCTCGACGCGGGCGAGGAAGCCCGGCGTCGCCGGCGGCTCCGGCGTCAGGTTCATGAAGGCCTGGCAGATCGCCTCGCGGTAATAGGCAAACTGCTCGCCGGGCCTCGTGTCCGCGGTATTCCAGCTCAGCCTGCGCGAGCGATCCGCGGCGGCGATTTGCTGCATCAGTTCACTCCGAGCCCAGTCCCGTTCGCTCACAGCCAAGCGCGTTCCGCGGGTCCAGGTCAATATCCAGGTCAATATCCATCAGGAAACGGATGAAACTTGCGCGTATCCCGGGCCGTCCGGACGCGGCAATCGATCTAACCAAACCAGACAGGGAGGTACAACATGTCGACCTATGTTCTCGTCCATGGATAACGGCGCCGAGTTTGAACCGGTTGCGGCTGCCATCCGCAAGGCCGGCCATGTCGTCCACACCCCGACCATCAGGGGTAACCGCCCCGGCGACCGGAAGGACTCCGGCCTTGCCGAGGCGATCCAGTCGATCGTGGATTATCTCGCCGAGCATGACCTCAAGGACATCGTGCTGGTCGGCCACAGCTATGGCGGCATGGTCATCACGGGCGTCGCCGACGCCGCCGCGGATCGCATCCGCCGCCTCGTCTACTGGAACGCGTTCGTGCCCAACAATGGCGAGTGCCTCAACGACATGGTGCCGCCGCACTATCGCGGCCTGTTCGACGCCATTCACGCCGAGCGCGGCGACGGCTCGGTGGTGTTGCCGTTCCCGATCTGGCGCGAGGCCTTCATCAACGACGCCGACCTCGAGACGGCGCAGCGTGCCTATGACAAGCTCAATCCGCATCCGTTGAAGACCTTCCAGGACAAGATCGCGCTGCGCACCAATCCCGCCGAGATGCCCATCGCAAAGTCCTACGTGAACTGCACCGAGGACACCGCGATGCCGCACAGCCTGCCCTGGCATCCGCGGTTGTCGGAGAAGCTCGGACTGTTCCGCCTGGTCCTGGTGCCGGGCAGCCACGAGCTGTGCTTCTCCAATCCCGAGCGCCTGGCGCAAGCCTTCCTCGACGCCGGCCGCGATTAGGCCACCGCCCTGTATGCCGGCGCGGTCGCGAGGAAGCGGGCATAGGCGTCCGCATCCGGCGGCGTGAACTTTTCGACGAGCGGGTTGCGGCGCGAGGCCTTGGTGCCGATGTCCGCCAGCAACTCGTCGAAATGCTTGAAGTGGTAGGGCGCGACGCACAGCCCGCCATAGACGCCCGCTGCCGGGCGCTCGACGCGCTTGAAGTTCAGCATCATCGCGATGTTGCTATTCATCTCGGCCGCGCTCGGCTGCCGTGCCAGCTGGCCGTCGGCGTAGCGCACCAGCCAGTTCGCGGCGAGATCGGCGCACAGCACGGTGCAGAAGCTCGAATTGAAGCCGACAAAGCCCATGTCGGGCAGATCGGGATTGGCGATCAACCGATAGAGCCGGTACTGCCCGTCGGGCTCGACCAGCTTGTTCTGATACTCCTCGGGCAGGAACGGCACGCCGAGCTTGTAGCCGATCGCGAGCACCGCGACATCGGCCGCGACGCGCTGGCCGCAGCTCATCACGATGGTCTTGCCGTCGTAATGGTCGAAGGTGCCGCGCACCGCCTTGATCCGGCCGTCGGCGACCATCGGATAGAAGCCGGGCGTTGCGATCGGCACCGAGCAATTGACGCCGTCCTCGATCCGCTCCTTCGGCACCATGCCGCATTGCTTCAGCTTGAGCTGCATCTTCAGCATGCTTTCGAGCCCGCGCCAGTTCGCCCACACGAACGGCTTTGCCACGACATGCGCAAGGCGCGCCATCGGTCCGATGCCCCAGCTCGCAAACATCTGCTCCTGGGCGCGGATGTAGAGGATGCGCTTGAAGTTGACGAGGCCGCCGACGAAATAGGGAAGCCGCCAGACCGGCTCGCGAAACACGATGGTGACTTCGCTGGCGCCGGAATTGACCGCATTCACCGCGATGTCGGTCGCCGATTTGGAGCCGCCGAGCACCACTACCTTGCGGCCCTTGGCAAGCGCTGGATCGCTGTATTGCGACGAATGCAGGATTTGCCCGCCGTGCGCCTTGAAGCCATCCTCGCCGGCCAGCGGCAAGGTCTGCGGCTCGTTGAACTGCCCGGTGCAGACCGCGACGAAGTCGAAATCCTCGTGGCCGGTGGCGCCGTCGGTCGAGCGCAGCGCCAGCGTCCAGCCCGGCCTGCCGTCGGCACGGCGCTTCATGCCTTCGACCTTGGTGTCGAACCGCATCGCGCCGTCGAGCCCATGGCTGCGGGCGTAGTCGCGCAAATAGGCATGGACCTGCGGACCCTTCGGCCATTCCGGATAGGCCTCCGGCATCGCCTTGTCGGTGTAGCGATAGAGCTCCTTCGGGCTCTGGGTCTGCACGTCGGGATAGGAGCGCGCCGGCTCCCAAACCCCGCCGAGATCGCCGCTGCGCTCGATGATGGTCACCTTGTGGCCGCGACCGGCAAAGGCCTTGCCGGCGGCGAGCCCGGAAATGCCGGCGCCGATGACGCACACATGCTTCTGCTTGACCATGAAACCGCTCCGAATTGAATGAACAGGTCCAATTTCGTTAGGCGCACGCGTCCCCGTCATCGCCGGAGCCAGCCCCGGCGATTGCCGCCTCGCGTGCGTATTGTCTGTTTGGCCGCCGGCTAGTCGTTGGCTTCCGGCGGCAGAAAATCCACCTCGTGCTCGGCGGAGATACGCACCACCTCGACGGGGTCCTGCAGATTGTGCAGCTTCTCGAACAGCGCCTCGAGCTTCTGCATCGGCGACACCCAGAACAGCGCCCGCGCCGGCTTGTCCGACTTGTTGAAATAGCCGTGCGGGATGCCGCGCGGCATGCGCACGAGGTCGCCGGCCTTGGCCTGCACCCAGACGCCGTCGAGCTTGAGGTCGAGCACGCCCTCCTGCACCAGGATGAACTCGTCCTGGGTCGGGTGGATGTGCACCGGCACGAACTGGCCGGGGTCGCTGTTGGTCTCGAATGCGAAGGTCGAGTCGGTGACCGCCTTCGGATAGTAGACCTGGCCCAGGATATTCCAGGTCTTGCCGCCGTAGCCGGTGCCGGTTCGGGTAATGCCTTTTTCGAGCGTGCCCATGTCAGCCTCTCCAGTTTTGATGCGCATTGCCGGCACGGAGCCTGTCGCCGGCCGGTGAGGCTGTCTAGCCGATAAACGAATCCGCACCCGGCACCTTCATGCTGCAATGCGGGAGCACTGCGCTGGCGGCGTCTGCCCAATGCCGCCGCATTCGCCTGCGCTCAGATCGGGCAGTTTGCGCGACGAAACGGCGTTCCCCTTTGCCGCGGGATGCTCTAGGCTGCATGATGTTTTAGACCTCAAACAACTCCGGACGGCCGGCGTGACTGCTGTTGGCAACGAGGTTTCGACAAGCGCAAATTCTCTAAGCGCAAGGCTTACGGATTTCGCACGCGTCGCGACGGCGCGCGTCGATGACGCGGTGGAAGCGATCGGCCGCATCTTCTGCCCGCACGATCTGACGCCGGTCGATCATTCCGCGAGCAATTTCTCCGCGCATCACAATTGCGCCGACTTCGACGGCTTCTCCGTCAACTATGTCGCCTATGGCGGATCGGTCGCGATCAATCCCGGCTGCCTCGACCGCTTCTTCCTGTTGCAGATGCCGCTGTCCGGCTCGGCGTCGGTGCGGACCGCCGCGCGCGAGCTCACCACCGGACCACAACACACCGCCTCGCTGCTGTCGCCGACCATTCCGACCGAAATGACCTGGCGCGGCGACTGCGCCCAGCTCATTTTGCTGCTCGACCGCAGACTGGTCGAGCATCGCGCCGCGGCACTTGGCGGCGTGGCGGTGAGGCCGATCGAGTTCGATCCGGCCGTCGCGCTGAGCGGGCCGCTCGGGCAGACGCTCTCGGCCAGGATTGAGCATCTTGTCGCGGCCGCCGAGCAGCTCGGGCCGCGCAAGACCTTGTCGGCGATCGCGGCGGCCGATTGGCGCGAGTCGTTTCTCAATGCCCTGCTCAACGGGCAGCGGCACAGCCTGAGTTCGGCGATCGATGTCTTCAACGGCCGCACTGAGGCCCAGCCGGCCGCCTTGAAACGCGTGCGCGCCTATCTGGAGAGCCGGGCGACCGAGCCGCTGGACCTCGCCGAGCTTGCGGAGATCGCGGGCACCGGCATCCGCGCGCTGCAACTCGGCTTCCGCCGTCACTTCGGCACCACCGTGTCCGAGATGTTGCTCGACATCCGCCTCGCCCATCTCAACGCCCGCCTCAAGACGGCGCGGCCGGGCGAACGCATTGTCGATATTGCATTCGACCTCGGCTTTACCCATCTGAGCCGGATGGCGAGCGCCTACCGCGCCAAGTTCGGCGAGAGCCCGAAGGCGACCCTGCAGCGGCTGAGCTGAGCGGCAGTTCCGGGCGGCCCGGCCACGCCCTGCCCATCCGGCCAGTATCGCCGTCAGCCGCAACATCCCAGATTGAGGGAAGCCAACGGAGTTTCCCATGACCGAACCGAATATCCTGTCCTCGCTGTCATCAGCCCTTGCGGAGACCATTGCGCGCGCTGCGCCGGCCATCGTCTCCGTGCATTCGCATCGCGCACGCGCCTCCGGCTTTGTCTGGAAGGCGGGCCTCGTCGTCACCGCCGACGAAGCGCTGGCCGACGAGGGCGAGATCGAAATCCAGTTCGCCGACGGCAGCCGCAGGCCCGCGACCGTCGTCGGGCGCGACCACACCACCGACATCGCGCTGCTGCGCGTCGATGGCGACGTCGCCCCCGTCAGGCTCTCGATGGGGAGCCCTGCGCTGGGATCGCTCGCGGTGATCGTCGCCGCCGACCGCGGCGCGCCGACCGCGCGGCTCGGCATGGTCGCGCTGTCGGGCCCGGCCTGGCGCAGCCTGCGCGGCGGCGAAATCGATGCACGGATCGAGCTCGACGTCCGGCTGCGGCACAGCCAGCAGGGTGGCCTCGCGCTGAACGCCGCGGGCGAGCCGTTCGGCATGGCCGTGCTCGGCCCGCGCCGTGTGCTGACGATCCCGGCTACGACCATCGAGCGGGTCGCAACGCAGCTCGAGAAGAGCGGCCGCATCGCGCGCGGATATCTTGGCGTCGGCTTGCAGCCGGTCCGTCTCGACGACGGCCTCGGCGCGATGGTGATGAATGTCGACAAGGCCGGCCCCTCGGCCGCGGCCGGCATCCGGCAGGGCGACGTGATCATCGCCGTGAATGGCGAGAAGCTGTCCGGCGTGCGGGCGCTGTCGCGCGGCCTCGGACCGCAGAGCGTCGGCACGGTGGTCGAGCTCACCGTGCATCGCGGCGGCGAGCCGCTGAACTTCAAGGTGACGGTCGGCGAGAGGCCCGAGACGTGAGCGGTGAGCCGGCCAACGACATCGTCATCGCGCTCGAGGTCGACGACGCCGTCCTCGCCGATCGGCTGGCGACCCTGCTCGGCGGCGTCGCCGGCCTGCGGCTCGCCGCGCCGGGCGAACAGGCCACGGCGGCGGTCGTCGCACGCAACCGCGAGGCCGCGGGCGCCGGCGACTTCGAGCTAACGCCGCGCGAGCTCGACGTGCTGGCGCTGCTGGCCGAAGGCGCATCCAACAAGATGATCGCACAGCGGCTCGGGATTTCCGTCCACACCGCCAAGTTTCATGTCGGCTCGCTGCTCGACAAGCTCGACGCCACCGGCCGCACCGACGCCGTCGCCCATGCCGCGCGGCGCGGGGTGATCAATTTATGAGGGGCGGGATTGCTGTTGTAGTGACGCTGAGCTGAGATCTCTCCACCCGTCGTCCCTGCGAAAGCAGGGACCCATAGCAACCGCATTTGATCGTGAACGAGATCGTGGCCCCAGCGTCGCACAACAATGCGTACTTGGGGTAATGGGTCCTGGCCTTCGCCATGACGACTGCGAATCCTCATGCGCACTCGTCAGTTGCACGCGGCCACTGGACAGCGACCCTAAATCGGTGATTGGGAAAATTCCGCCCCGCGGACACCCGGCTCAGTATTCGACCGGATACAGACGCCTTCACGATCTGGCTATGCAATCTTCAGCCAACAAGAAGAAACAGCATGAAGAAGCTGATCGGTCGTCATCGGGACATTCAATACACACTCACCAACATCGAACCCGACCTCTGGGGTTGGTCGTTCGACATCAACGGCAAGACCAAGCAAGGCACCACGCGCGCGCGGCTCGACCTGCTAGCGCGGCGGCGCGTCTGCACGCTGATCGATCGCGAATTGAAACGCGCGGAAGGCACCAGGCCCAACGAGCCTGACTGATCACTCTCCCCGGTGAAAGTCCATTGGACGTACCGCGCCCATGAGAAATGAAAACTCCCGCAGCACCGGCTGCGGGAGTTGTTGGCATTGGTGGCCGCGGGGAGGTCCAACCACCGATGCCGACATTCGAACCTTGTCAGGCTGTTTTGGCGAACATCGTCAGGACGCCATCGGCGATGTTGATAGCGACGACCTGCGACGAAGTCAGGCCCTTGGCCTTGAGCGCGGAGACCGCCTGCGGTGTCGCGTCAATCGACTTCCGAAGCGACTGGATGTCGTCCTCCTTTGTCTTTGCGATGGCATCCTCGACCTTCGATCGCATCTCGGGCTTGAGGTCCTTGATGTCCACGACCTCTATGCTCCGGATGACAGTGGACTGATCAGATGCCTGCGGCGGCGCCTTGGGTTGTGCGCCTTGCGCTTGCACCAAGGCGGGCGTTCCGAGGGCGAGCGCGGCAACAGTGACGAATGCAGTGAGATTGCGCATGGTCGATTCCTTTCCGTGTCCTTATCCGAGTCAGCAAGCGATAAAACCTACGCGCGAAGTTTGGCCGGCGTCTGATTTTTCCGTGGCCATTCATTGGAGCCAATGCGACCGCAATGCGGGTGTCGACGCGCGCCCGGCCGCCGCGTCGATGTCCAGCGCGTCGATCCGGGCGCGACTGACTACAATGCGATGACGGAAATGGCGATCTCGAGCCGTGGTCCGGCGTAGCGCTTGTCATCCGGCCCACCCTCGCCGCACCCGACGTTCCAGACCGCCGGCCATGAGAACCGCTCGAGCCCCGTTGCCGATATCGCCGCCCACGACGTCCAGCGCGTGTTACCGCTGCGTCGCCACAGCACGCCGCCCGGTCCCATGTCCGGGTAGAAGGCGATGTCGAGGTCGAAATCACTGTTGGCGCCGAGATCGGGACCGATCCAGTAATAGGGACTGCGTCCACGCTCACGTCCAAGGATCAAGGTGAGCGTCTGGTTCGGCCCGCGCAAGCCCAGCCAGAGCGGTGCGATCACGCCGGGCGCGGGCGTGCAGAGCAGCGTTTGTGGCGCGGCAGTTCCCGCGGCGGTGCGGCCCGACAGTTTCAAGGCGATCACCGTCGCGGGCGCCAATGTCCCCGACAGCGGTGCAGGGCTGGTCCCGCGCGGCAGCGGCGACCACGCGGCCTGGTCCAGCGATGGCAGCGGCCATGTGAGCTGCTCGCGCACCACACCTTCGGTATCGAGCACCTGATAGCGGAACCCATCCTGATCGAGCGCGGCTTGCACGCAATGCAGATACTCGACGCCTTCGGGCATCCGGTGCGCGGTACCCGCACCCGCCGTACAGACCTGCAGCACATCGCGATGAACCTGGACGTCGAAGGCGAGAATGTGGCTGCACAGATAGGCGGTGACATCGGCGCGGACGAGGATATCCCAGAACCGCTCGCGATATTCGTGGCCGATCTCGCGCTGATAGCTGCCGCTGTAGCCGTTGATGGCGTACACGGGATGATGGCCCAGCACCAGCTTGTGCCTGGCGTCCTCGTGCTGTGCGAGGACCGCTTGCAGCCAGTCGGTCTCGACATGCCCCTCGCCGCCGAGGCCGCTCCAGAGCGTGTGCACGAACACCATCAGGAGATCGTCGCGGCGAACCCAGTAGGACAGCCCATCCTGACCGGGCGGGCCGTTGCGCGGCAGCTGCAGCACCTCGCGGAACACCGCCTCGCTCATCTCGTCATAGGTGGTGTGGTTGCCGGTCGTGTGCCACAGCGGCACCACGCGCCGGTCGAGCCAGGACATCTCGACCTCGAACCAATGCCGCCATTGCGCGCGCAGCGCGTCGGCATCCGCGGTGAGGCCGATGATCTCGTCGCCGGGGAACAGAATGAATTCGGGCGCAGGGTGCAGCCGGCGCACCACGTCGTTCACCGACGCGAAGGTGCGCTCATGCAGCGCGCCCGGAACGCCCGAGCAGGCGTCGGCATAGATCACGAACTGGTGGCCCGAATTTCTCGGCAACAGAGACGGAATTGCATCATCCATGGTCGAACCACGTCCTCGCGAGCCACATCATAGAGGAAGGCAGACTGATCGCTCAAGGCAGACATTCGCAGGCGCAAGGTTGCAGGCAGCCGGGGCTTTTGAGATCGTGTGCCGCGCATTGCATACGTCCATGACAAGGAGTTCCGGCGTGGCCATCCTCAAGGAATTCAGCATCGGATTCTACAAGATCCCGCTCCCGGTGGTGCTCAGCGACAGCACGCACGGCGAGATCAAGGCGTTCGAGCTCGTCACGATCCGCGCCCGCGATGCCGACGGCACGGAAGGCACTGGCTACACCTACACGGTCGGCCGCAATGGCGGCGCCGTCGCCGATATCCTGAGCCGCGAAATCGGCGAGATCGCGCGCGGGATGGAGGCCGACGACACCGAGCAGCTTTGGCACAAGGTGTGGTGGGCGCTGCATTATGGCGGCCGCGGCGGGCCGGCGGTGCTGGCGCTGTCCGCGCTCGACATCGCGTTGTGGGACCTCAAGGCGCGGCGGGCATCGCTGCCGCTGTGGCGGCTGCTCGGCGGCTTCGACCGCCGCGTGCCCTGCTATGCCGGCGGCATCGATCTTGATCTGCCGCTGGATGGTTTGCTGAAGCAGACCGACGACAATCTGGCCAAGGGCTTTCGCGCCATCAAGATGAAGGTCGGCCGGCCGAGCCTTGCGTCCGACGTGGCGCGCGTGAAGGCGATGCGCGGCCATCTCGGCGACGAGTTTCCGCTGATGGCCGACGCCAACATGAAATGGACCGTCGAGGAAGCGATCCGCGCCGCGCGCGCCCTGCAACCGTTCGACCTGACCTGGCTCGAGGAGCCGACCATTCCGGACGACGTCGCGGGACACGCGCGCATCCTGCAAGCCGGCGGCGTGCCGATCGCAGCCGGCGAGAACCTGCGCAGCCTGTGGGAGTTCAAGCCCTATATCGCCGGCGGCGCGCTGTCCTATGCCGAGCCCGACGTCACCAATTGCGGCGGCGTAACCAGCTTCATGAAGATCGCTCGCCTCGCCGAGGCCTTCAATATTCCGGTCACCAGTCATGGCGCGCATGACATCACCGTGCATCTGCTGGCGGCGTGCCCGAACCGGTCGTATCTCGAGGCGCATGGCTTCGGTCTCGATCGCTATATCGAGCATCCGCTGGTTCTGGAGCAAGGCATGGCGATGGCACCGGATCGCCCGGGGCACGGCATCGCCTTCGACTGGAAAGGCCTGGAGCGGCTCAGCGCGGGATGAGGGACGGCTGGCTTGGGCTATCGGCTACAGTGGCGGATGAACCTTACATCCCTGGCGTACAGGTACGTGTAAGGGTCCACCTGTTCGAGCGCATGGTGCCGCATCACCCAGTCGCGAACCTCGGGCGCATAGGCCGACATCATCAGCTGGGTCTCGCCGGGGTTCATGCTGCGGTCGCCGTGATGTGCAGCGTGAAACATGAAGTAGCCGCTCGGGGTAATGCAGATCTTGTTGAGGGGAACGGTCCCCAGGACCGTCGTGCAAGAAGACTTGCAGCGACCATCGATCACCACGCGATCATACTCCGCATTGACTTGCCGGTACTTGTAGATGTGCGCGGCGGTGTTGCCGCCAGGGTCGTGAAGATAGTAGATCTTCTCTGCGCGTGCGAAACCCGTCATTACCAAGGTGAAGATCGCGATACTGACCACGGCGAGTATCCGATGCATATCACTTCCCCTCTTGCGGCCCTCTCTACTTCAACGGGCATTGCGGCATGAGTACTATGCGTGGATCGGTTTCGCAACTTCCGCTGTTGGACCCTTTGACGGACACAATTGGACATGTTGGCGACATCCGCCGTTGAAACCAAGCCGGAAGACATGAAGACATAACGTCAAGTCGCGGATCGGATCTGCAAGCAGGTGCCCTAGTCGCGCTCACGCCAAGCTGCTAGCCTTTTGCACTTCAGATTGCCCAAGGCGCGATGAGATCATCGCGCCTTGGCTCATTGTCCGAGCATGATCCTTTCGGAAAACCGCTTCACACTTTTCCGGATCATGCTCTAGCGAGTTAAGGGATCGGAGCAAATGGACAACCGTAGTGATGTTTGGCGCGGCGTCGACGCGATCAAGCCGCGTTTCATCGAATTGAGCGACCGGGTCTGGGCGATGCCCGAGGTCTGCTACACCGAGGCGCGCTCATCCGCCGAACATCTGGCCGAGCTGCGCCATCAAGGCTTCCGCATCACCGAGAACGTCGCCGACATCCCGACCGCGGTGATGGGCGAATGGGGCGAAGGCGGCCCGGTGATTGCCTTCCTCGGCGAGTATGACGCCCTGCCCGGTCTCAGCCAGGAGGCCGGAATCGCCGAGCATCGCCCGATCGAGAGCGGCGGCCACGGCCATGGCTGCGGCCACAATCTGCTCGGCTCCTCCGCGCTGCTCGCCGCGACCGCGGTGAAGGACTGGCTCGCTGCCAACAAGGTGCCGGGGCGCGTGCGCTATTACGGCTGTCCCGCCGAGGAAGGTGGCGCGGCAAAGGCCTTCATGGTGCGCTGTGGCGCGTTCGAGGACGCCGATATCGCCATCACCTGGCATCCGCACAGTTTCTGGGAGGTGGCGGTGACACCGTCGCTCGCCAATACCCGCGCCGACTTCATCTTCACCGGGCGCACCTCGCATGCGGCGGCCTCGCCGCATCTCGGCCGCAGCGCGCTTGATGCGGTGGAATTGATGAATGTCGGCGTCAACTACATGCGCGAGCACATGCCGAGCGACGCCCGCGTGCACTACGCGCTGCTCGACACCGGCGGCATCGCGCCCAACGTGGTGCAGGCCCATGCCCGCGTGCGCTATTCGATCCGCGCCCGCGACCTGCCCGGCATGAACGAGCTGGTCGAGCGCGTGCACAAGATCGCGCAGGGCGCGGCGCTGATGACCGAGACCAAGGTGGAGATGAAGATCATCTCCGCCGTCTCGAACATCCTGCCCAACACGCCGCTGGAACAGACGCTGCACCGGATCATGGAAGAGCTCGGCCCGCCGCATTTCGACGATGCCGACAAGGATTTCGCCGGCAAGATCCGCGCGACCCTGACCGACAAGGACATCGCCTCGGTGTACTACGCGATCGGCATGGAGCCGACCGACCGGCCGCTCGCCGATTTCCTGGTGCCGATCGACGCCAAGCGCAATCCGCTGATCGGCTCGACCGACGTCGGCGACGTCAGCTGGGTGGTGCCGACCGTGCAGGTCCATGCACCGACGGTTGCAATCGGCACGCCGTTCCACACCTGGCAGGTTGTGGCGCAGGGCAAGACGCCGGCCGCGCACAAGGCGATGGTACAGGCCGCCAAGGCGATGGCCGGCCTCGGCGTCAAGGCGCTGATGGAGCCGGAGCTGATCGCGGCCGCCAAGGCCGACCTCAAGAAGCGGACCACAAGAACGCCCTATGTCAGTCCGCTGCCGGCGAATGTTGCACCGCCGTTGGACATGTCGATCGCCTGAGAGCCGCATTGAGAGCGGGCCGGACCTGCTCTCCGGGATCAAGCAATCGCATATCCCCATCGTCATGGCCGGGCTTGTCCCGGCCATCCACGTCTTTTCTCACGCGGAAACGGAGACGTGGATGCCCGGCACAAGGCCGGGCATGACGAGTTTGCGGCGGGATCGAGCGCATATGCGATAGCCCGGGCTTCAGACGCGAACTCCGGCCTGCGTGGCAAAAAAGCATCTCGGAACAAAGGATAACGAACAAATTTTCCGCACTGCGAGGCACGCAAGAGCGCGCTTTTGGCGCCGATCTGCTGAACCCATGTGCGGCGAGCGGAGGTTCTGCACAAGCGATAGCCAAAAGACCTAGGCGCTGAAGAGCGGGAGGCGTTGACCTTCGCGGTCATTCGGTGTGCCATCCTGCCGCCAACACGGCGGCCGGTTCCACGGCCCGCCGCAATAACCAATTGAGCCGGACCGAGGGGACAATGTTCGACAAGAATCTGCGGGGCATGATCGACGACGTGAAGGACGGGCGGATGGATCGCCGCGCCTTCGTCAAGCGAATGATTGCCGTCGGCCTCACCGCGCCGATGGCCAACCAGATCCTTGCGATCGGCGGCGTCGCGATGGCGCAGAGCCCCAATCCCTACAAGCCGACCAAGCGCGGCGGCGGCGGTCCGCTGAAGCTGTTGTGGTGGCAGGGCCCCACCCTGCTCAATCCCCACTTCGCCACCGGCACCAAGGACCAGGACGGCTCGCGGCTGTTCTACGAACCGCTGGCAAGCTGGGACGTCGACGGCCATCTCAACCCGATCCTCGCCGCCGAAATCCCCTCGATCCAGAACGGCGGACTTTCCAAAGATGCCAAGACGGTGGTCTGGAAACTCAAGCCCGGCGTCAAATGGCATGACGGCAAACCCTTCACCGCCGACGACGTCGTGTTCAACTGGGAATATGCCACCGACCCTGCGACCGCGGCGGTCTCGAGCGGCACCTATTCCGGCATGACCGTGGAGAAGGTCGACGACCTCACGGTCCGCATCAAGTTCAAGGATCCGACGCCGTTCTGGGCCAACGCGTTTGTCGGCGCCTATGGCTGCATCATCCCGAAGCATCTGTTCGCCGAGTACAAGGGCAGCAAGTCGCGCGAGGCGCCGAACAATCTGAAGCCGGTCGGCACCAGCCCGTACAAATTCGTCGAGTTCAAGCCGGGCGATCTGGTGCGCGGCGAGATCAATCCCGATTACCACATGCCGAACCGGCCCTATTTCGACACGATCGAGATGAAGGGCGGCGGCGATGCGGTGTCGGCGGCGCGCGCGGTGATCCAGACCGGCGAATATGATTTCGCCTGGAACATCCAGGTCGAGGACGAGGTGCTGCTGCGGCTGGAAAAGGGCGGCAAGGGCAAGACGCTCTATGCCGTCGGCGGCGACATCGAGTTTATCGCCATCAACTTCACCGACCCGAACACCGAGGTCGACGGCGAACGCTCGTCGATCAAGACCAAGCATCCGATCCTGTCGGATCCCGCGGTGCGCAAGGCGCTGGCGCTGCTGGTCGACCGCGACTCCGTCAAGAAGGTGATCTACGGCCGCGCCGGCCGCGCCACCGCCAATTATCTCAACGGCCCCGAGGAGTTCGTTTCCAAGAACACCAAGTGGGAGTTCTCGGTCGAGAAGGCGAGCGCGCTGCTCGAGCAGGCCGGCTGGAAGGTCGGCTCCGACGGCATCCGCGAGAAGGACGGCAAGAAGCTGAAGCTCCTGTACCAGACCTCGATCAACGGCCCGCGGCAGAAGACCCAGGCGATCGTCAAGCAGGCCTGCCAGAAGGCCGGCATCGACGTCGAGCTGAAGTCGGTCGTGGCCTCGGTGTTCTTCTCCTCCGACGTCGCCAACCCCGACACCTATTCCAAGTTCTACGCCGACATCGAGATGTTCCAGATCCCAATGACGCAACCCGACCCGGGCCTGCACATGCGCCGCTATCTGTCGCGCAATGTCGCGACCAAGGAGAACAAGTGGCAAGGGCAGAATTTCCCGCGCTGGGTCAACAAGGATTTCGACGCCGCGATCGAGGCGGCCGATACCGAGACCGATCCGATCAAGCGGGCGGAGCTCTACATCAAGTGCAATGACTTGATGTGGCAGGACACGGTCGTGATCCCGGTGATGCACCGCCTCGCGGTGGAAGCCTGCTCCAACACGGTGCGGCCCGCGCTCTCCGGCTGGGCCAACCAGACCGACAATCTGCAAGACTGGTATCGTGAAACCTGAGACGTGACGTGCTCGGAATCGAACGGGCACTCTTCTCCCTCTCCTTGTTCTTACGGGGTCGAGACGAGCGGAGCTCGCTCTTGGAGGGTCGGGGTGAGGCTCTATCCGCAAATGCGTTGGAAGGTGAGTTCGTGGAGAGTCCCCCTCATCCGGAATTCAAGGTGCGCTTGAATTCCGACCTCTCCCCGCACGCGGGGCGAGGTGAAGCTCGCCTTTCGACTGGAAGCAAGATCAACGTGCTCAAGGTGCGAGCGTAAGTTAGATGATCTCTCGATGAGTCAATATATCCTGCGCCGTCTGATGATCGCGATCCCGAGTCTGCTCGGGATCTCGCTCGTGCTGTTCGTCGTGCTGGCGCTCGCGCCGGGCGATCCGTTCAGCGAGCTCGCGACCAATCCGAACGTGCCGCCCGAGGTGCAGGCCGCGCTGCGCGCCAAGTTCGGCCTCGACGACCCGATCTATCTTCGCTACCTGCACTGGCTCGCGGCGATGGCCCAGGGCGACTGGGGCTTCTCCTTTGTCAGCCGGATCAATGTCGACACCCTGATCCTGCAGCGGCTGCCGACCACGCTTTACGTGATCGGCTCGGCGCAGCTGCTGGCGCTCCTGATCGCAATCCCGGTCGGCGTCTATGCCGCCACCCGGCCCTATTCAATCTTCGACCAGCTCGCCAACACCTTCGCCTTCATCGGCTTCTCGCTGCCGACCTTCTTCACCGGCATCCTGTTCATCTTGGTGTTCTCGGTGAAGCTCGACTGGCTGCCCTTCGTCTACACCGATGTGCCGGGCAGCGGGATCAAATGGGCGCTGGAGATGATCCGGCAGGCCATCATGCCGGTGATGGTGCTCGGCCTGTTCCAGGCGGCGTCGATGACCCGCTTCGTGCGCTCGGCAATGCTCGACGTGATCCGGCTCGACTATGTCACCACCGCCCGCGCCAAGGGGCTCGGGCAGGCCAAGGTGATCGTCAAGCACGTGATGCGCAACGCGATGATCCCGGTCGTCACGCTCATTGCGCTGCAAATGCCTGCCGTGTTCGGCGGCGCCATCGTCACCGAGCAGATCTTCCGGATTCCCGGTATCGGCTCGCTGCTGATTTCCTCCATCCTCGCCAATGACACGCCGGTCGTGATGGCCGTGACCTTCGTCTTCGCGTGTCTCGTGGTGCTGTTCAACCTGATCGCAGATGTCCTCTATGGCTGGCTTGACCCTCGCATCTCCTTCCGCTGAGCGGCGCGGCTATTCGCCCTGGCGCGAAACCTGGCGGCGCTACCGCCGGCACCGGCCTGCCGTGGTCAGCGCCGTGCTGTTGCTGCTGCTGATCGCGGCCGTCGTGATCGGCCCGTTCGTCTGGCGCGTCTCGATCAGCGATATGGACGTCGTGGCCGGCCTGCAGGGGCCATCGCTGGCGCATCCGTTCGGCACCGACGATCTCGGCCAGGACCTGCTCGCCCGCATGATCTATGGCGGGCGCATCTCGCTCGCGGTCGGCCTCGCCGCGATGCTGGTCTCGGTGTTCGTCGGCACGCTGATCGGCGCGCTCGCCGGCATGTCGCGCGGCGCGCTCGGCTACGCATTGATGTGGCTGACCGATTTGTTCCTGTCGCTGCCGCAACTGCCGCTGCTGTTGATGCTGATCTATCTGTTCCGCGACGGGCTGAAGGCGATGTTCGGCCCGGAGGGCGGCATCTTCATCCTGATCGTGCTGGTGATCGGCGGCTTGCGCTGGATGCCGGTCGCGCGACTGGTGCGCGCCCAGTTCCTGTCGCTGCGCGAGAAGGAATTCGTCGAGGCGGCGCGCGCGCTCGGCGCAAGCCCGGTGCGGCAGGTGGTGCGCCACATCCTGCCCAATGCGCTGGGACCCGTGATCATCGCCGGCACGATCGACGTCGCCGCCGCCATCATCGCGGAATCGACGCTGTCGTTTCTCGGCCTCGGCTTTCCGCCGGATACCCCGACCTGGGGCCGCATCCTCTATGACGCCAAGGACTTCCTCGACATCGGCCCGCATTGGGCGCTGTTTCCGGGCGGCGCGATCTTCATCGCGGTGGTCGCCATCAATTTCATCGGCGACGGGCTGCGCGACGCGCTCGACGCGCGCAAGGTGATCTGATGGCGCTGCTCGACATCAAGGGCCTGAAAACCCATTTCACCACCGACGACGGCATCCTCCAGGCGGTCGACGGCGTCGACATCAGCATCAACCGCGGCGAGACGCTGTGCGTGGTCGGCGAATCCGGCTGCGGCAAGACCGTCACCGCGATGTCGATCCTGAAGCTGATCGCGATGCCGCCGGGCAAGATCGTCGAAGGCGAAATCATCTTCGAGGGCCGCGACCTGGTGCCATTGACCAGCCATCAGCTCGACGACATCAGGGCCAAGGAAATCGGCTTCATCTTCCAGGAGCCGATGACCTCGCTCAATCCAGTGCTGACCATCGGCGAGCAGATCGCCGAGAGCCTGCGCCGCCACGAGGCGGTAACCAAGAAGCAGGCGCTGGAGCGTACCATCGAGATGCTGAAGCTGGTGCAGATCCCCAACGCCGCGGGCCGCGTGCATCATTATCCGCACCAGTTCTCCGGCGGCATGCGCCAGCGCGTGATGATCGCGATGGCGCTGGCCTGCCGCCCCAAGCTCGTCATCGCCGACGAGCCGACCACCGCGCTCGACGTCACCATCCAGGCGCAGATCCTCGACCTGTTACAGGACATGAAGGAACGCTTCGGCATGGCGGTGATGCTGATCACCCACGCGATGGGCGTGGTCGCCGAGACCGCGCAGCGCGTCGTCGTGATGTACGCCGGCAAGGTGGTGGAGGAGGCGCCGGTCGACGAACTGTTCGGCAATCCCGGCCACCCCTACACCCAGGGCCTTATCCGCTCGATCCCGCGCATCGACCTCGACGCCGCGCACAAGACCCGGCTGGAGGCGATCGGCGGCTCGGTGCCGATCCTGATCAACCCGCCGCCCGGCTGCCGTTTTGCCGCCCGCTGCAAATACGCCATGAGCATCTGCACCGAAAAGGAGCCGCGGCTGCGCGAGATCGCACCCGGCCATCGCATGGCCTGCCACCTCGGAGACGCATCATGAGCGAGCCGCTGCTGCGCGTTTCCAATCTGAAGAAGCACTTTCCGGTGCTGGGCGGCCTGCTCTCGCGCGAGGTCGGCCAGGTCTATGCGGTCGACGGCGTGTCGTTCTCGGTCGACCGCGGCGAGACGCTCGGCCTCGTCGGCGAATCCGGCTGCGGCAAATCCACCACCGGCCGCTGCGTGCTGCGCCTGATCGAGCCGACCTCGGGCGAGGTCGTGTTCGATGGCCGGAGCGTCACCGGCCTCGGCGGCGGCGATCTGCGTGCTATGCGGCGCAACATGCAGCTCGTGTTCCAGGATCCGTTCGCCTCGCTCAATCCCCGCATGACCGTCGGCGCGATCCTCGGCGAGCCCTTTATCATCCACAACCTCGTGACCTCGGCCAGCGAGCGCGAGGACCGCGTCGCGAGCCTGTTGGTCAAGGTCGGGCTGAAGGCCGAGCACATGCGCCGCTACCCGCACGAATTCTCCGGCGGCCAGCGCCAGCGCATCGCGATCGCCCGCGCGCTCACCTTAGAGCCGAAGCTGATCGTGTGCGACGAGCCGGTCTCCGCGCTCGACGTCTCGATCCAGGCCCAGGTCATCAACCTGCTCGAGGATCTGCAGGCCGAGCTGAACCTCACCTATCTGTTCGTCGCCCACGATCTCTCTGTCGTGGAGCACATCTCCGACCGCGTCGCGGTGATGTATCTCGGCCGCATCGTCGAGCTCGCCAAGGCCAGCGATCTCTACCGCAATCCGCAGCACCCCTACACGAAGGCGCTGCTCTCGGCGGTGCCGGTGCCGGATCCCAAGGCGAAGCGCGACCGCATCCGCCTGAAGGGCGACGTGCCGAGCCCGATGAATCCGCCCAGAGGCTGCCACTTCCACACCCGCTGCCCGATCGCCGAAGAGCGCTGCCGGCAGACCGCACCGGAACTGCTGGAAGGCAGGAACGGGCATTCCGTGGCGTGCCATCTGGCGTAGAGCGGATCGCCTGCGACGATCGAACTGTCGGCGCGACCACTCTTTCACCGTTACCCTGAGGAGCGCGCAGCGCGTCTCGAAGGGTCGACGGCCCCGCTGGTGGCCGTGCATCCTTCGAGGCTCGCTCCGCTCGCGCCTCAGGATGACGGGGCAAAAAGCTTCGCCCGCCGCCGCTTCGCAGTCTTTGTCTTTGTCTTTGTCTTGGCCTTCGCTTTGGCTTTCGTCTTGGGCCGCGCGGCCGGCGCCTTCACCTGCGCTTCCTCGCTCTCGCTCACCTCCGTCCGCAGCGTCTCGAGCAGCCAGTCACGAAACGCGCGCATGCCCGGCGTCACCTCGCGCGACTTCAGCCAGGTCAGCCAATAGGATCCCGCCGGGACCTCGGCCGCGAACGGCCGCAGCAGCCGGCCGGACGCCAGCTCATTTTCGAACATCGCGATCGGCACCAGCCCGACGCCGACGCCGCGCGCGGCGGCCTCGGCCATCGCGACCGAACTGTCGAAGATCGGCCCCTGGATTTTCGGACACGGCGCGCCGGCGACTGCAAACCACAGCGGCCATTCCTCGGCGCGGTAGGACCGCAGCAGGAACTCCCGTGCGAGATCGGACGGCTTGCGCAGCCGGTCCGCCGCGTCGGGGCAACACACCGGCGAGAGCGGCGCGGACAACAGATGGATCGCCTCGGTGCCGTGCCACGAGCCGTCGCCGAAGCGCAGCGCGAGATCGAGCCCGTCGCCTGCGATGTCGACGCGGTTGTTGTTGGTGAGCAGGCGCAGATCGATATAGGGATGCGCGCGCTTGAAGCGGTCGATGCGCTGCAGCAGCCATCCGGTCGCGAACGTCGTGACGCAGCCGACGGTGACGACCTCGCGCGTGCCCTTGGCCTCGATGCGGTCGATCGCGGCGCCGATCCGGTCGAGCGCGTCCGACAGCACCGGCAGCAGCGCCAGCCCCTCGTCGGTGAGCACCAGCCCGCGCGGCAGCCGGCGGAACAGGCTCGTGCCCAGGAGGTCTTCGAGTTGCTTGACCTGGTGGCTGATCGCGGTCTGCGTCACGCGCAGCTCCATCCCGGCGCGGGTGAAGCTGAGCAGCCGCGCGGAGGCCTCGAAGGCGCGCAGCGCGTTCAGCGGGAGATGCCGGCGCACGGCGTCATGACCAAGTTTTCCTCATGTCTCGCTGTATAAATGATTGTTTGTGCGCCGTCACGCCGCCCGGCAGGTTCGCGCCGCCAACGGGAGATTCGACATGCTGACGAGACGGACATTTGGATTGCGCGCGCTGGGCCTTGCGGTGTCCTGCACCCTGCCGCGGTCAGGCGCGGCCGCGGAACAAGGCGAGCTGGCGCAGCGGCTGCAGCAGGAGTTTGCGCGCATCGAGCAGGCGACCGGCGGCCGGCTCGGCATCGCCGCGCTCGACATGGAGACGGGATTGCGCGCGAGCCTGCGCGGCGACGAGCGGTTCCCGATGTGCAGCACCTTCAAGGCGATGGCGTCGGCCGCGGTGCTGCACCGGGTCGATCGCGGCGAATCCAGCCTCGACCATCGCATGCAAGTCGAGGCCAAGGATATCTTGGCCTACGCGCCGGTCACCAAGGCGCACGTCGGATCAGCCATGATGTTGTCCGAACTCTGCGAGGCTGCGATCACGCTCAGCGACAACACCGCCGCCAACCTGCTGCTGCGCGAGATCGGCGGGCCCGCCGGCTTCACCAGCTTCTTCCGCACCATCGGCGACAATGTCAGCCGGCTCGACCGCTGGGAGGTGGAGCTCAACGAAGCCGTGCCCGGCGACCCGCGCGACACCACGAGCCCTGTCGCGATGCTGAAGGATTTGCAGCGCGTGCTGCTCGGCGATGTCCTGTCCGCGGCCTCGCGCCAGAAACTGATCGACTGGATGGTCGCCAACAAGACCGGCGACGCCCGGCTGCGTGCCGGCGTGCCCCGCGACTGGCGGGTTGGCGACAAGACCGGCACCGGCGAGCGCGGCACCTACAACGACATCGGCGTGTTCTGGCCGCCCGGCCGCAAGCCGATCGTCGTCACCGTCTATCTGACCGGCGCAAGCGCTCCCATGGAGAAGTGCAACGAGGCGATCGCCGGTGTCGCCCGCGCCGTCGCCAATGCGAGCACCGGACAGAGCGGCTGAACCGGCGACGCCGCGATCAGCGTCTCCGACAACGTCAGGTCGGCCAGCGACCAAGCAAGTCGCTGGCCGCCTCGAACAACGCTGCAACGCGCAACAGTTCGGCATCGGCCCGGAAGTGGCCGACCAGATGCAGTCCGATTGGCAGGCCGTCGCGGCCGAAACCTGCGGGGATGCTGACGGCGGGATGCCCGGTCATGTTGAACAGCATGGTCCAGGGAAACCAGTGCGGCCGCACGCTGTCGAAACTTCGGCCGTCGATCTCGATCGTGCCGAACAGGTCCTGGTTGATCGGTAACGCCGACCGGGTCAAGGTCGGCATCGCCAGGAGATCGCCGCGCGCGAACAGCGACTGCACCCGGCGGAATAGCGCGGTGCGGTCGAACATCGCCCGCTGGTAGTCGACCCCGCTGACCTGCGCCGCCAGCGCGAGCTGCTTCAGGAAGGTTGTGCTGAGATCATTCGGATGATCGGCCGCGAGCTTCTCGAAGCGGGTGCGCCAGACGGTGTGATTGATCGCACGCCAGATCGGCTCGATGTCAAAGCCGTCACCGGAAAACTCTTCGAGCTCAGCGCCGAGGCCCGCCAGCCGGTCGAGGCTTGCCTTGAACGCAGCAGCCACATCTGATGTGACCGGACGCCCCGGCGGCGACACGCAGAACAGCACCCGCCGGCCTTTGAGGTCGCCGCGCGGCGCGGCAAGGCCGAGATAGTCGGGGACCGGCACCCCGATCGACCAGGGGTCCGACGGGTCCTCTCCCGCCATCGCCTGCATCATCAGCGCCGTATCGGCAACGGTGCGCGTGGTCGGTGTAACGTAGGTCTGGTTGCCGAAAGCATCCTGCACCTGGCTATGCGGGATCACCCCGTTGCTCTGCTTGATTCCGACCACGCCGTTGCAGGCGGCGGGAATCCGGGTGGAGCCGCCGCCATCGGTCGCAACCGCCAGCGGCGCGATGCCGCTCGCGACGGCCACCGCCGCGCCGCCGCTGGAGCCGCCACTGGACCGCTCGGCACTCCATGCATTGCGCGTCCGCCCGAACAGCGGCGAGTCGGTCAGGCACTTGCTGCCGAACTCCGGCGTCGTGGTCTTGCCGATCAATATGCCGCCCTGGGCACGGAGGCGGGCCACCGCGACGGCGTCACTATCGGGCACGTTGTCCCGGTACGGCACCGCGCCGAAGGTCGTCCGAACGTCTTTGGTGCTGACGATGTCCTTCACGGTGAAGGGGATGCCGTGGAGCAGGCCGAGCGGCTCGCCGGCCGTGATTTGCCGCTCGGCAGCTTTCGCCTGCGCCATCGCCGCGTCACCGCACAGCGTGATGAAGCAGTTCAATTCGGGTTGCAGCCGCTCGGCACGGGCGAGCACCGCACGCGTAACCTCGACAGGCGAAACCTCCCTGCAGGCGATGCGCCCACGAAGGTCAACGGCAGACAGCAGACACAGATCGTCGCTCATTGGACAAGGACTCGCGTCAGACATGGTCGACGCCCGCATCGTGGCGCGCGGCATGCGGCAAGTCCATCGGCTCGGACGCATGGCGCAACGCCGCGGCGCCGCGACATCGCATGGCCTGCCGGGTGCCGGCGGGCCCTTCCCGGCCGCGCGGCTTGGCAGCGACGGAGGATCATGCGACGCTCGATCCGCCATACGGAGGAACACGTCTTGTATCGCCGCCTCGCCCTCGCCGCGCTGATCATTGCCGGCAGCGTGCACGGCAGCCTCGCGGCGGCCGATCCGGCACGGTGCCGCGAGCTGATCCGCAAATACGAAACCGACAAGGCCCAGCTCAGCGCGGTCGAGATCTCGCTGTCGCTGTTTGCGGCCGCCAATGCCGATTGCATCAACCTTGCCACCGAGCTGCTCGATCACGGCGCCTCCGTCGACGCGCGGGACCGGCTGGGCGCAAGGCCGCTGAGCCACGCCGCCCGCTCCGGCCATCTTGCCATGGTCGACCTGCTGCTGGCACGCGGCGCGCCGGTCGACGCGCGCAACCTCGCGGGATCGACCGCGCTGTATTTTGCCGCCGAGCGCGGCCATGTCGCGATCGTGCAGCGGCTGATCGACCGCGGCGCCGACGTCAATCTCACCGGACGCAGCGGCGCCTCCCCGGTCGCGGCCGCCGCCTATGCCGGCAGGGACATGGTGGTGCGCATGCTGCTGGCGCACGGCGCCGACGGCCGCAAGGCCGACGACACCGGCAAGCCGCCGGTCGTCTATGCCGCGGCCGGCGGCCAGCTCGGCATCGTCAAGCAGCTGCTCGCGCGCGACATCGACATCAATGCGCGCTACGCCAACAATCTGACGCTCCTGATGTGGGCGGCCGGGCCGGATGAGACCGTGCCGGAGGCGCAGGCGCTCGAGGTTGTCTCGTACCTGCTGGAAGGCGGCGCCAAGGTCGACGATCGCGATGCGCGCGGCCGCACGGCGCTGATGATCGCCGCCGAAGGCAATCATCCGGCGATTGCCAGGACACTGCTCGCGCATGGCGCCGACCCTGCGCTGGCCGACAAGGCCGGCAAGCATGCCGCCGATCTCACCATCCTGTCGGCGCTGCGCGAGGAGCTGACGCCCCGCTGAGGCATGATGAGTTGAATCGAGCAACAGGTTCCGCATCACCTCGCCCCGCTTGCGGGGAGAGGTCGGAACGCATCGTTAGATGCGTTCCGGGTGAGGGGGAGCTTCCACGAGCACGTTTATCACCGTGTTCGCGGAGAGAGCCCCTCACCCCAACCCTCTCCCCGTAAGGACGGGGAGAGGGAGATCAGCCGCAACGAGGGGTGAACTTCAGCGCCGCTCACAGCCCCGCCAGATACTCCACCAGCGCGGCCAGGTCGTCGGGCGACGTTGCCAGCATTAGGTCGGACATGCCGGGATTGTTGCCGCGCGCACGGGTGCGGAAATCGGCGATGGTCTTGGCGAGATAATCCCGTCCCATTCCGGCCAGCCGCGGCACCGTGCCGTCGCCCTGGAAGCGATCGAGATGGCAGGCCGGACAACCGACCGAGCGGCTGGCGCTGACCGCCTTCTCCGCCACGTCCTTGGGGGCGCGCGGCTGGCCCAGGTCAGGCCACGGCTTCTGCGAAAAATATTGCGCGATCGCCAGCATGTCGTCGCGCTCGAACTGCGCCGCGATCGGCTGCATGATCTCGCTCTTGCGATCGCCGCGCTTGAAATCGCGCAGCTGGATGTAGAGATAGCCGGCCTGCTGGCCCCAGATCGTCGGAATGGTCTTGTCGACCGGCTTGCCGTTCTCGCCGTGGCAGCCGGCGCAGACCTGCACCTTGTCTTCAATCTTCTCAGCGCATGCCTGTACCGCCATCAGCAGCAGCGCGACGCCGCCAATCATCAATCTACTGAACATCTGCCCATCCGTAGAAAACAGAAGCGGGACCGAACCGGTCCCGCCTCGCCGTCA
This sequence comes from Bradyrhizobium sp. UFLA01-814, assembly GCF_046718885.1. Taxonomy (NCBI): domain Bacteria; kingdom Pseudomonadati; phylum Pseudomonadota; class Alphaproteobacteria; order Hyphomicrobiales; family Nitrobacteraceae; genus Bradyrhizobium; species Bradyrhizobium sp. UFLA01-814. The sequence continues at coordinate 23,812 of NZ_JAQOSR010000096.1, forward strand.
ATGTTCGCACGCGTGATGATGCATCAGGCCCGGGCTCAGTCGAGCGTGAAGGCGATGATGTTGTTGCCACGCTTGTAGTCGAGCTGGGTGTTACCGCCCGCGCCGACCACGATATATTGCTTGCCGCCGACCATGTAGCTCGACGGCGGCGCGTTGACGCCGGCGCCGGCCCGGAAGCTCCACAGCTCCTTGCCGTTCGACGAATTATAGGCCGCGAACTTGCCGTTGCCTTCGCCGGTGAAGACCAGGCCGCCGGCGGTGGCGAGGATGCCGCCGATCATCGGCTCGGGCGTGTTGACCTGCCATTTGATCTTGCCGTTGTTGTAGTTCACCGCGGTGATGTTGCCCGCCTGCTTCTCGCCCGGGATCACCTTGAAGGCACCGCCCAGCCACAGCTTGCCGTTCGGATAGGCCGAGCTCTCGACGTGGTAGGTCATCGGCTGGTGCAGGTTGATGGCGTAGGCCAGCTCCTGCCCCGGATCGGTCGCGATCGGCGACCATTCGACGCCGCCATTGGCGCCGGGCAGCATGCGCGCACCTTCCTTGGTCGGCAGCACCCACATGTTCTCCTGCGGTACCATCGCCTCGGAGAAGCGGATCAGGCTGCAGTCCTTGCGATCGTGCACATAGATGTGCCCGGTCTTGCCGGCATGAATGACGCCGGGAATCGTCTTTCCGCTCTTGTCCTTGACGTTGACCAGCACCGTCGGGCTGACCGCGTCGAGATCCCAGACGTCGTGGGCGATGTACTGGAAGTGGCAGACATACTTGCCGGTGTCGAGATCGAGCGAGACCAGCGAGTTGGTATAGAGGTTGTCGCCGGGCCTGTTCGAGCCGTCGAGGTCGGGCGACGGGTTGCCGACGACGAAGTAGATCCGGTTGGTCGCGAGATCGACCGACGGGTTCTGCCACACGCCGCCACCGAGCTTGGCATAGGGATCGCCGATCTTGGCGAGCATGTCCTTCTCGGCCTGGATGTTGCGATGCATGTCGCGGCCGGTGGCATCCTTGGTCGCCCAGACACCGACGGAGTTCTCCGGAATGGTATGGAAATTCCAGAGCTGCTTGCCGGTCTTGGCGTCATAGGCGCGCACGAAACCGCGGATGCCGTATTCGCCGCCATTGGTTCCGATCAGGACCTTGTCCTTGACCACGGTCGGCGCCATCGTCTCGCTGTAGCCGAGCTCGGGATCGGCGATGTTGGTGGTCCAGATCACCTCGCCGGTCTTGGCATTCAGCGCCATCAGCTTGGAATCGAGCGTCGCCAGATAGACCCGGTCGCCGAGCACCTGGACGCCGCGATTGTTGGGACCGCAGCAATAAACCGTGATCGGGCCCATCTTGTGGGCATAGTGCCAGAGCTGCTGACCGGTCTTGGCGTCGAGTGCATAGACATGGCTGAACGACGTCGTGACGAACATCACGCCATCGACGACGATCGGAGATGTCTCAAGCGATTCCTTGACGTCGGTCTGGAAGATCCATGCGACGTGCAGGTTCTTCACATTGTCCCGGCTGATCTGCTTGCCCGGATAGAATCGCGTCTGGGCGTAGTTGCCGTTGGTAAGCAGGAAATCCCTGGTGTTCTTGTCGGCGGCGTTGAGTTGCTCCTGGGTCACAGGAGAAACATTGGCGTTGCCGAGGACCGACTGCTTCTCCTGCTTGACTTCCTGTGCGATGGCGGCGCCCGACAACAGGCCAACGCCGAGCGCGGCGGCGAATGCCGCAATCCCTTTCACGTACATATCTTCCCCCGTTATTTCTTGGTTGCAATATTAGGGATGCGTGTCTGCTACTTCCCTTCGAGGCCCGGCCGCCCTGGCGAGCGCGCAACCCGCTGCGTGGCCTGGTTGCGCTGCAATAGACGATCAAGAAAGGACGAAGACCGGTATCGATGGATGGGTTCCATGTTAGCGCGGTCTTTCACAAAGACAACCGATGCGCTCAATGCGAAGCCGAAGCAGCATGACTTCGCACGTTCGAAATATAGCGATCATGGGTTGGCATCAAATCCGAACGATATCGGATGCTTCGGACACCTTCACGCATCGCCGGACAGGTTTGCCTTCGCAGGCGCAGCACGCAAAATGAGACTAAGCGTCAAGCGACGGCATCCCGCGAGCAGTGACTCCGGCGGAGACCGCACAAGGCCTACCAATAGTCGGCCGGCAATTCCCGGCTCCGCGGCGGATCGGCGCCGGGCCGCGTGCAGGTGAAGGCGGCGCATTTGCAAGCAAAGGACAGCGCACGTGTCAACTCGGCCGCGGAGGTGTCGCGCAGCCGCTGTCGCGCGATCCGGTCCAGCCGATGCAACGCGGCGAGCAGCGCCGCCTGAAAACTGTCGCCGGCGCCGATCGTATCGACGACGTTCACCACCAGTGCTTCGGCCGCGACCGGTCCGGCCTTGCGATGCCAGGCGCAGGCGCCATCATGGCCGCGCGTAATGACGACAAGCGATGCGCCGCCCGAGAGCAGCTCCTCGGCCCTCGGAGCATAGGCCTCGTCGCCGAACAGATAGGCGAAGTCGACGTCGGACATTTTCACGATGTCGGCCTTGCCGCAGAACGTCAGCATGCGCGCACGGTAGGCGTCCTTGTCCGTGACGAGGTTCGGCCGGCAGTTCGGATCGAGCGCGATCGTCACGTTCGGCCGCGCATCCTCGATCAAGGCCAGCGTCTCCGCCGCGCCCTTGTCATGGACCAGCGTGGTCGAGCCGGTGTGGAGGCAGGTGACGCCGTCAAGCGCGACCGCATCGCGCCGATAGGTCCAGTTCCGCGATGCGGTGTCGGCGTCGTAGAAGGCGTATTGCGTCTCGGTGCCGGTGACGCGCGCAAAGGCCAGCGTGGCCTGACGATTGCTGCGCGTGGCGCGACGAAGGTCGACGCCGGACGCCGCGGCATGATCGGCGATCATCTTGCCGAAGGTGTCGGTCGAGATGCCGCCGACAAAGCCGGTCGGAACGTCGAGCCGCGCGCTGCCGATCGCGATGTTGAGGCAGGAGCCGCCGACCGCGGGCGTCAAGGCCTCGCGTCCATCCGTCGTCTTCGACGGCAGGAAATCGATCAGCGCATCTCCGCAACTCAGCAGCATGGGATAAACCTTACGTCGGCGCTTCGCCGGGCGCCCGCCTCATCGCCTCGCGGCTGTCGCGGTCAAGCTCTCGCAGCATCTTGTGCACGCCGCGCTTCTTGCGGTGGAAATCGGCAAGCTCCGGCCTGGTCGGCTCGCTCAACCGCCCGAGCGCCGACATGCCGGCCATCGCGGCGTTGATCGAATTGTGCGCACCGCTGGCGACCGCGCCCAGCATCGCGGCGCCGAGCAGCACCGGCTCCTGGGTCTGCGGCAGCGCCACTGCGTAGCCTGTCGTGTCGGCCATGATCTGGCGCACCAGGGGGCTGCGGCTCGCGCCACCGCCGATCACGATGGTCTTGCCATTGACGCCATGCGCCTGCAAGGCGTCGATGACGTCGGCAAGGCCATAGGCAAGCCCGCACAGGCCGGCAATGAACAGCCGCTCCAGCGCCGACACGTCGGTGTCGAGATCGAGCCCCGCGATCACGGCACGCGAGCCGGGATCGGCATAGGGCGAACGGTTGCCGAGAAATTCCGGCAGGACGTGAACGTTGCGCGCGAGCAACGCCGCGGCACCGGCATTGCCGCTGCGCGCCAGGATGCGCTTCTCGAGATACCCGATGACGTCGACGCCGTCGTGCTTCGCCGCGAGCACAACCTCGGCATGCGCCGGATGCGACTTGAGCAGGTGATCGATCGCAGCGCCCGCCGCCGATTGGCCGCCCTCGTTCAGCCAGAAGCCCGGCACCATGCCTTCGAAATACGGCCCCCAGACACCGGGCACGAAGCAGGGATCGACGGTCGTCGCCATGATGCAGGCCGACGTTCCCATGATGTAGGCGAGCCGTTGGCAGACATCGACCTCGGCGCCGGAGCCATCGCGGCCGCCGATCGCGCCGACGCCGCCGGCATGGGCATCGATCAAGGATGCACCGACCGCGGTTCCCGGCAATAGGCCGAGATCGCGCGCGGCATCCTCGGACAGGCCGCGGCCGAGCGGCGAGCCGGGCGGCACGATCTCGCTGCCGATCCGCCCAAAGCGATCGGCCGCAAGCGCCTCGAGCCCGACCCGCTTGAAAAAGGTTTCACTCCAGCCGCCCTCGCCGGCCACATAGGTCCATTTGCAGGTGACCGTGCAGGTCGAGCGCGCCAGCGAGCCGGTGGCGCGGAAGGACAGATAGTCGGCAAGATCGAAGAAGTGCCCGGCGGCCTCGAAGGTCGCGGGCAGATGCCGTTTCAGCCAGAGGATTTTCGGGATCTCCATCTCCGGCGAGATGGCCCCGCCGACATAGCGCAGCACCTTGTCGCCGGTCGCATTGACGAATTCGGTCTCGTCCATCGCGCGGTGATCCATCCAGACCACGACATTGCGCGCGGGATCGCCGGACGGACTGACGGTGAGCGGCCGGTCAGCCCTGTCGAGCACGACCAGCGAACAGGTCGCGTCGAAGCCGATGCCCTTGACGTGCTCGGCGGCAACCGCAGCCTCCCGCATTGCGTGGCGCACCGAAGCGACGCAGGCCGCCCAGATGTCGTCGGACGATTGCTCGACGATATCGCCGGGCTCGTGCCAGACCCGGATCGGGTGGCGGGCCGAACCCAACAGCTTCCCCGACTCGTCGAACACGCCCGCCCGGGCGCTGGTGCTTCCGACGTCCACCCCGATATAGGCTTGCCGCATGACCGCTCTATCTTCTGTTGAGCACGATCTCCCCGGGCAACCCTACCAGCAAGTGTAGCCGCCATCGACCAGAACGATGCTTCCGGTCATCAGACTTGCAGCATCGGAGGCCAGGAACAAGACGACGGAGGCGATCTCGTCGACCTGCCCCATCCGCGCCATCGGGGTTCCACCGATCCAGGCATCGTACATTTTGGGGCTGTTCTTCACGAACGCGTTCAGCGGCGTCTCGATATAGGTCGGCGCCACGGCGTTGACGCGAACCCCGCGCGCGCCCCATTCGGCCGCGAGCGATTTGGTCAGATGATGCACCGCGGCCTTGGAAGCATTGTAGAAGCACTGTTCCTGCGGCTTGTTGACGATGAAGCCGGACATCGAGCCGACATTGACGATGGTGCCGGACTTCGCCTTCAGCATGTGATTGCCGAAGGCACGGCAGCACCAGAAGGTGCCGTTCAGGTTGACGTCGATGACGTTGAGCCAATGCTCGTCGGTCACGGTTTCCGCCGGCGTCTCGCTGCGGGCGATGCCGGCATTGTTGACGAGGATGTCGACCTTGCCGTACTTGCGCACCAGCTCGTCGGCGACCGCAGAGACGCGGCCGGAATCCGTGACGTCCATCAGCGCGATGTCGGCGTCGAAACCCTTGGCCTTCAGCGCCGCCTGCGCATCATTGGCGACCTTGGCGTCGCGGTCGCCGATGATGACCTTGGCGCCGGCCTCGGCGAGCGCTTCGGCGCAGGCGAGCCCGATGCCCTGACCGGCGCCGGTGATGATGGCGGTCTTGCCGCCGAGCCTGAATTTTTCGAGATACATTTTCTTCTTCCTTAGCTTCTTTTTGAGCATGATCTGTTCGGAAAACCGCTCACACTTTGCGCTAACGCGGCCCTCCGGGTCCGGATCATGCTTTACGCGTGAATCGATTTTCCGCTCTCGTCGAAACGGTGGATGCGCGCCGGATCCGGGATCAGCGACACCCGGTCGCCGGGATGCAGATCAAGCTCGCCGACATAGCGCGCGGTCAGCACTCCCAACGGTCCGGCGTCGACATAGAGGAAGGTGTCGCTGCCGAGATGCTCGGCGACCGAGACGGTGCCGTGCCAGCCGCCCTGCCCGTCGCGCTCGACCCTCAAATGCTCGGGCCGTACCCCGATGGTCGCGGCGCCCTGCTGCTTCGCGATCTCATCGGTGACGAAATTCATCTTCGGCGAGCCGATGAAGCCAGCGACGAACAGATTGGCCGGCTTTTCGTAGAGCTCGAGCGGCGAACCGTATTGCTCGATCTTGCCGCCGTTCAGCACCACGATCTTGTCGGCCATGGTCATGGCCTCGACCTGGTCGTGGGTGACGTAGATCGCCGTGGTGCCGAGCTGCTTCTGCAACCGCGTCACCTCAAGCCGCATCTGCACCCGCAGCGCGGCGTCGAGGTTCGACAGCGGCTCGTCGAACAGGAACGCCTTCGGCTCGCGCACGATGGCGCGCCCGATCGCGACGCGCTGGCGCTGGCCGCCGGAGAGCTCGCGCGGCTTGCGGTCGAGATAGGGCGTCAGGTTGAGTGTTGCTGCGGCCGCCTCGACCTTGCGGTTGATCTCGTCCTTGGCGATGCCGGCCATCTTCAGGCCGAATGCGATGTTGCCGCGCACGCTCATATGCGGATAGAGCGCGTAGGACTGGAACACCATCGACAGCCCGCGCTTGGCCGGCGGCACATCGACCACGTTGCGCCCGTCGATCAGGATGGCGCCGCCGGTGACATCCTCGAGCCCCGCGATCAGCCGCAACAGCGTGGTCTTGCCGCAGCCGGACGGGCCGACGAAGACGACGAAGGAGCCGTCGGCGATGTCGAGGTCGGCGCCCTTGATGATGTGGACCGGCCCGAACGATTTTTGCACACCCTGCAGCGTAATCTGACCCATGGCAAAAGCCTTTCTGCTACTTGACCGCGCCGAAGGTCAGGCCGCGGACGAGCTGCCGCTGACTGAACCAGCCGAGCACAAGAATGGGCGCGATCGCGAGCGTCGACGCCGCCGACAATTTCGCCCAGAACAATCCTTCCGGGCTGGAATAGGACGCGATGAACACGGTGAGCGGCGCGGCCTCGAGCGTCGACAAGTTGAGGGTCCAGAATGCCTCGTTCCACGCCAGGATCAGATTGAGCAGCAACGTCGAGGCGAGCCCCGGCACCGCCATCGGCGTCAGCACATAGATCAGCTCGCGCCCGATCGTGGCGCCATCCATCCGCGCCGCCTCGAGGATGTCCTTCGGGATCTCCTTGAAATAGGTGAACAGCATCCAGATCACGATCGGCAGGTTGCCGAGGCACAGGATGAAGATCAGGCCAGAGCGGGTGTCGAGCAGGCCGAAGGTGCGGTAGATCAGGTAGATCGGCACCAGCACGCCGACCGGCGGCATCATCTTGGTGGACAGCATCCAGAGCAGCACGTCCTTGGTTCGCTTGGTCGGCGAGAACGCCATCGACCACGCCGCCGGAATCGCGATCAGCATCGCGATCAGCGTCGAGCCGCCGGCGATGATGATCGAGTTGAGCGCGTGGTGGAAATAGTCGCTGCGCTCCTGCACAGTGGCGTAGTTCTCGGTGGTCCAGTGGAAGAACAGGAACGAGGGCGGGATCGCGAACGCCTCGAGCTCGGTCTTGAAGCTTGCCAGCACCATCCAGAGGATCGGGAAGAAGATCAGGAAGCCGACCAGCCAGGCCGCCGCCGTCGAGATCACCTTGCGCCGTGTCGTGACCATCCGCGCCATGACGTTACGCCTCCAGATTCCGGCCGACGATACGAACGAGGAAGAAGGCGACGATGTTGGCGAGCACCACCGCAACCAGGCCGCCCGCCGAGGCGCTGCCGACGTCGTACTGGATCAGCGCCTGCGAATAGATCAGGAAGGCGATGTTGGTGGTCTGCAGGCCGGGGCCGCCGCCGGTGGTGACGAAGATCTCCGCGAACACCGTGAGCAGGAAGATGGTCTCGATCAGGATCACCACGGTGATCGGGCGCGCGAGGTGCGGCAGCGTGATGTAGATGAAGGTCGAGATCGCGCTCGCGCCGTCCATCTCGGCCGCCTCCTTCTGCTCCTCGTCGAGCGATTGCAGCGCGGTGAGCAGGATCAGGGTCGCGAACGGCAGCCATTGCCAGGAGATGATCAGGATCACCGAGAACAGCGGCGCGTCGTTGAACCAGTCGATCGCCGGCAGCCCGAACAGATGCGCGATCCAGGCGAACAGGCCCGACACCGGATGCATCAACAGGTTCTTCCAGACCAGCGCGCTCACCGTCGGCATCACGAAAAACGGCGCGATCACCATCAGCCGGACGATCGAGAGCCCGACCACCTGCTGGTCGAGCAGCACCGCCAGCGGCACGCCGAGGATGATCGTGATCGCGAGCACCGAACCGACCAGCACCAGCGTGTTCTGCAACGATGCGAGGAATGCAGGATCGGTCAGGAAGTAGCGGAAATTCTCCAGCCCGACGAACGATTCAGAGCCGGGATCGAGCAGATTGTAATGCAGGGTCGCGAAATAGATCGTGAGCGCCAGCGGCACGATCATCCAGATGAACAGCAGCGCCACCGCGGGCGTGAGCAGCGTGCGTGCGAGCAGTTGGGTCTGCTGGGTCGCCATCCCCGCCTCCTTCTCAAGGAAAGGAGCGACCATCCCGCTGCGGGACAGGATGGTCGCAAGTACCCAGCTCGGGAGGTCTAAGCTGGTCGGGCGGCCGAGGCGTTTGACGCGCCCTGGCTTTGGTTCCGGCGTGCTCTACTTGATATAACCCGCGCGCTTCATTTCGCGCTCGGTCGCGGACTGCGCAGCCGAGAGCGCCGCATCGACGGTGGTCGAACCTGAGAGCGCGGCCGAGAACTGCTGGCCCACCTGGGTGCCGATGCCCTGGAATTCAGGGATCGCCGCGTATTGCACGCCGACGTAAGGCACCGGCTTCACCGTCGGCTTGTTCGGATCGGCGGCATCGATCGAGGCCAGCGTCAGCTTGGCGAAGGGGGCGACCTTCAGATAGTCGGGGTTCTTGTACAGCGAAGAGCGCGTGCCCGGCGGCACGTTGGCCCAGCCTTCCTTCGACGCGACGAGCTTGGTGTAGTCCTTGCCGGTCGCCCAGGCGATGAACTTCTCGGCCGCCTCGACCTTCTTCGAACCGGAGGGGACCGCAAGACTCCACGCCCACAGCCAATTGGCGTTCTTGCCGAGCCCGGTGTTCGGCGCCAGCGCGAAGCCGACCTTGTCGGCGACCGTGGATTCCTTCGGATTGCTCACGAACGACGCCGCCACCGTGGCGTCGATCCACATCGCGCATTTGCCGGCGTTGAACAGCGCGAGGTTCTCGTTGAAACCGTTGGAGCTGGCGCCGGGAGGGCCGGCCTGCTTCATCAGGTCGACATAGGTCGTCAGCGTCTTCTTCCATTCCGGCGAGGTGAATTGCGGCTCCCACTTCTCGTCGAACCAGCGCGCGCCGTAGGAATTGGCCATGGCGGTCAGGAACGCCATGTTCTCGCCCCAGCCGGCCTTGCCGCGCAGGCAGATGCCATAGACGCCGGCGGACTTGTCGGTCAGCTTCTTGGCGGCGTCGACCACGAAGTCCCAGGTCGGGCTCTCCGGCATCTTCAGGCCGGCCTTGTCGAACAGGTCGGTGCGATACATCACCATCGAGCTCTCGCCGTAGAACGGCGCGGCGTAGAGCTTGCCGTCGACCGAGACCGCATCCTTGATCTTGGGCAAGAGGTCGCCGACGTCATAATCGGCGCCGAGCTTGTCGAGCGGCACCAGCCAGTTCTTCTTGGCCCAGATCGGCACCTCATAGGTGCCGATGGTGAGCACGTCGAACTGGCCGCCCTTAGTGGCGATGTCGGTGGTCACGCGCTGGCGCAGCACGTTCTCCTCGAGCGTCACCCATTTGACAGTGATATCGGGATTCTTCGCGGTGAATTCGCTGGTGAGCCCCTGCATGCGGATCATGTCGCCATTGTTGACGGTCGCCACCGTCAGCGTGGTCTGGGCGATCGAGGGGGCAGAGATCAAAACAGCAGCCGCGCCCGCAACGGCGCAAAGGACGTTTTTCAAGGTGACCTCCCTTATGTCACGTTGAGCATATGCCCACGTGTTGAGCGTATGTTCATCCTGTTGCCAAATTTTGTCAAGCGCGCGGGGGACGCCGTTCCGCGCGTTTGCGGGTTCCGCCACAGCCTGGAATGGAGGTGTTTGCGGAGGTGAAGAGAGTGGCTGACTGGAGTTGGATTGAGCTGGAGCAGCACTGAAGGTTTACCTCTCCCGCTCGCGGGGGAGGTCGGATTGCATCGGAGATGCAATCCGGGTGGGGGTTCTCTCCGCGATATGACTTGAGGATAGACCCCCACCCCAGCCCTCCCCCGCAAGCGGGAGAGGGAGCGCAGCCGACTCGCGACGCCTACCGATCCAGCACCTGTCTCTTATACACATCTGACGCTGCCGACGACCATGG
>NZ_JAQOSR010000097.1:0-33948 GCF_046718885.1 Bradyrhizobium sp. UFLA01-814
ACCAGAGCGGGAAGTTCGGAGAGACCGTGGATCCGGTGATCGGGCACGACGCCGAGCTCGTCCATCTGGGTACGCAGTGCCTTGAACATCGTCAATGGGGCGACCGTCTCGCTTTCGACGCAGGCCAGCGCCATCGCTTCCGGCGTCACCCGCTCGATCCATGCGACGTTGAGGCCGAACGACTTGGCACCGCAGGCGTCCCACGGATTGGAGGAGATGAACAGCACCTCCGCCGGCGGTACTTTCAGCACCTCCTCGATCAGCGTGTAGGCTTCGGGCGCCGGCTTGAACACCTTGTGGGCATCGACGCTGATGGTCGCATCGAGCACGCGGTCGAGCCCCGAATTGCGCACCAGCGCATTCAGCATGTCGGGGCTGCCGTTGGAGAGGATCGCGAGCTTCTTGTCCTTCATCGCCTCGAGCGCGGCGACCGCATCCGGATACAGCGCCAGATGCTGATACTTGTCGATGATGCGAGCGAAGGTCGCCGCGTCATATTGCAGGCCGAGGCAGCGCAGCGTGTAGGCGAGGGAGTCGCGAGTTACGCCGGCGAAATCCTGGTAGCGCCGCATCAGCGAACGCAGCCAGCTATATTCGAGCTGCTTGATGCGCCAGATCTGCGTGATGATGTCGCCGTAGCCGGGGAACGCATCCTCGGTGACGTCGGCCACCGACTGGACGTCGTAGAGTGTGCCGTAGGCGTCGAAGACGATTGCCTTGATGGTCATTGTGATCTCTCTTGCCCGCCGATTGTCGCATACAGGAATTTCCTGAGTGCGTCGATGGATTGATCCCTGGCTACCTCGTTGAATTCGAGGTGATGACCGAACATCTGCACCGGCGTGCTGTAATGCTGCACGTCGAAACCGTGATAGGCGCCGGGATAGACGATCAGCTCGATCGGATGTCCCGCACGATTCTGCCGGGAAATGCCGTAGTCGTCGCGGCCCTCGGCTAGCGTCCGGCACTCCTTGGCCGGCGTCCAGTCGTCGAGCTCGCCGACCATGATCAGCGTCGGCACCGTCATGTCGCCCTTGATGCTGAGGCAGGGCGGGTAGAACGCGACGGCCGCGCGGAATTTCTCTGCCGCGTTATGTTCGATCGCGCCACGCTCGACCGAGAGCAGGGCGAGCCAGGCGCCTTGCGAGAACCCGACCACCGCGACGCGATCGGGATCGACCGCCGATTGCCGCGCGAGATAGCTCAGCGCACGATAGGCGTCATGGACGGTTGCGGCCGGCGCGCCGCCCGTGCAGGCGCTGGTGATTCCGCGCGGCCCGAACCGGTCGACCGTGAGCGTGACATAGCCCCAGGCCGCCAGCCGCTTGCCCCAGCGCTCGTCGAGTTGCTTGAAGAAGCCGCTGCAGCCGTGCAGCAGCACCACGGCGGGCGAGGGGCCCGGTCCATCGGGTGTTCGCAGATAACCTTGCAGTGGCTGCGCACTTGCGAGCGGGCTCTCGAATTCGACGAACGCGGCCGGCTGCCCGGCGCGTGCCGCGCAGCAGAGTTCTGCGCTTCCGATCAGGAGTGCGGAGAGGGTGGCAAGTCCGGTGAAGTTCGTCATGAACCACCTCCGAAGCTTGCCGCCGATGATACTCCCTTAGATCATGATGCGCTTCCACGGAATCGCATCATGATCTCATCTCCTTGTTTGAGCATGATCTTTTCGGAAAACCGCTTCGCACTTTTCCGGATCATGCTCTAGATCCCCAAAATCTTCCGCGCGTTGGCCTTCATGACCTTCGGCCGGATCTCGTCGCGAATGTCGAGCTTGGCGAAATCGGCGAGCCAGCGGTCCGGCGTGATCACCGGCCAGTCGGAGCCGAACAGCATCTTGTCCTGCAGGATCGAGTTGATGTAGCGCACCAGGATCGGCGGGAAGTATTTCGGCGACCAGCCGGAGAGGTCGATATAGACGTTCGGCTTGTGGGTCGCGACCGACAGCGCCTCTTCCTGCCAGGGGAAGGAGGGATGCGCGAGGATGATCTTGAGGTCGGGGAAATCGGCCGCGACGTCGTCCATGTACATCGGGTTGGAATATTTCAGCCGCATCCCCATGCCGCCCGGCATGCCGGAGCCGACGCCGGTCTGGCCGGTGTGGAATAGCGCGATCGCGCCGCCGTCATTGATGGCTTCATAGAGCGGATAGGCCATGCGGTCGTTGGCGTAGAAGCCCTGCATGGTCGGGTGGAATTTGAAGCCGCGGACGCCGTATTCCTCGATCAGCTTGCGTGCCTCGCGGACGCCGAGCTTGCCCTTGTGCGGGTCGATCGAGACGAACGGGATCAGCACGTCGAGATGGTCGGAGGCGACCTCGAGCATTTCGTAATTGTTGTAGCGGCGGAAGCCGGTCTCGCGCTCGGCGTCGACCGGGAAGATCACCGCGGCGATGTTCTTGGCGCGATAGTAGGCCGCGGTCTCCGGCACGGTCGGCGGATGCTTGTGCGGCGACTTGAAGTAGTCGGCCATCTGCGCCTGGAAGTCGTCATAGCCGTCGTCGCCATGCATGCCGCACGGCTCCTCGGCATGGGTGTGGATGTCGATCGCGGTGACCTTTTCGATGTCGGGCAGTTTGAGCTTGGGCATTGCGCTTCCCCGGCGGCGTGTTCATTGGTGATGGAAAATAATTATATGATATAACGATTTTCGCAAGCGCCGAGGAGTTGAAGGATTCTGGCCGCGCGCGGAGCTCAATCCGGCGCAAAGTCCGGTTCGGTCACGGTCCGGGGCGGGCGCGAGGAGGACGAAACCGCGATTCGGCGGCCGTGACGCCATCGTCAAAGGGAGATGGCGGGTCGCCTCGATGGCCCGGATAATTGTGGCCGTCGCCGTTTCCGAAATGATCTCAAGGGTGTGGCGCGGTGCCTTCCGCGGGTTCCGGGCCAGGATAGGCCCGAAAATCGGCCCGTCTCGGTTGACATTTAACGGTCCGATGGCTTAGAACCCGGCCGTCCCGGGCGGCAGGCCGCTTATCGGGATAAATCCCATTTTGCCAAATATTGGCATTGATCAGGTACGGCCTCCAACACGGGCCTTTCGAAGTAACAGGATTGTCCCATGAAGGTCCGTAACTCGCTGAAGTCGCTGCGCGGCCGCCATCGCAACAACCGTCTGGTTCGCCGCAAGGGCCGCGTCTACGTGATCAACAAGGTCCAGCGCCGCTTCAAGGCGCGCCAGGGCTGATCCACCAAGGCTGATCGACAAGGCTGATCCCGCCGGGATCGCCGGCCGATTTCGATCCTTCCTTCACAGGTCTTTGACGCCGCGCTGCTTTGCAGTGCGGCGTTGTGCGTCTAGACTTCGGCCATGGGATTAAAGCTCGGATTCAAGTTCCTGGGGCCCGCCAACCGCCGGCTGGCGATCCTGATCGCCGGGCTTCTGGCCGGGCCTGTTTTGACTTTGCCTGTTGCAGCCGTCGCGCAGGACGATCCGCGGGTGGTCCCGCCGCCCAAGGCCCAGAAAAAACTACCTGAAGCGCCGACCAAGCTGCCGAAGGTGCCGGCCGACCGCACCCGCGGGCTGGATTTCCTGTTCGGCGCCCTGAAGGCCGCCCCCGACGAGGACAGCGCCCGCCATGTCGAGGCGCGGATCTGGGCGCTGTGGCTGCAAACCCCGAGCGATACCGCGGCGCTGTTGATGGTGCGCGCCAAGGCGGCGATCGACGCCCAGAATGTCGATGTCGCGCTGAAGCTGCTGGACGCGGTGATCAAGCTCCGCCCCGACTATGTCGAGGCCTGGAACCGGCGTGCGACGATCTACTATTTGAAGAACGATTACGTTCGTTCGCTGGGAGACCTGCAGCAGGTGCTGACCCGCGAACCCCGCCATTTCGGCGCGCTGGCGGGCGTCGGCATGATCATGCAGGACATGGGCGACGACAAGCGCGCGCTCGACGCCTTCCGCAAGGCGCTGGCTGTCGATCCCTACCTCGAGAAGGTGCCGCAGATCGTCAAGCAGCTGACCGAAAAGGTCGAGGGCCGCGATATCTGATTGCGTGCGATTGATCGCGATCGTGGGGCGATGGTCGCAAATGGACACGTTGCTCGCGAGCCTGGTGCTTGCTCGCGATACGGTCCGGCGCAGGAGGCTAGTGCAAGAACTTGCCGCGGGACGCGGTGTCCTGGGCTACGGCAGCATAGAATTGCTGAAGCTCCGCCTCCAGGTGCTCATTCACCAGCAACAGTGCCTTCAGGGCGCCGCGCAGGTCGCCATTGCAGCTCGCCACGATCTGATCGATGGCCGCATCGCTAGGGTCGGAAATCATGGTACTCCTCCGATTACTTCCCGTTGAACTCGTCATGCGGACGCCGGTTCCTGTGGATACTGTGTACAAGCCAGGAAGCGTTCCAGTAGCGTCCCGGTTTGGATGAAGCCTCGCGTCTGATGGCGAAAATGCCACCGCCAATCTATGAAATTACTAATGACGCAGGTATGAACCCGCTATCCACAGGCTGGGCGCATTGTGGACAACTCCGCGCCGGGGCGCGAGCCGGAAAATCGACAATTGGCTTTTCGAACAAGAGCATGTCCGGGCAGGGGGAACATCCGCGCGAAACCTGATTTCGGCTTCGTCGTAATTGTCAGGTGCCCAATCAGGTGCCTAAGACCTTTCGGATCCCCGCGATGTTGACCGTAATCATTGCGCTGGCGGTAGCCGGGCTGGTGCTGGCCCTGGCGACACAGCTCGGCGCCCTGCTGATCCAGCGCGCCTTTCCGCCTCGGGGCCGAATGATCGATGTGGCCGGGGCGCGGCTGCATGTGGTCGAACTCGGCCCGCGCGACGCGGTCGGGCCGCCGGTCGTGATGCTGCATGGCGCAAGCTCCAATCTGCGCGCGATGCAGCCGCTCGGCGATCGCATTGCCAAAGCGCGCCGGGTGATCCTGATCGACCGGCCGGGTCACGGCTGGAGTCCGCGCGAGCGCGTCGCGGATTCGACGCCCGCGATCCAGGGCCGGATGATCGTGGAGGCGCTGACCAGGCTCGGCGTCGAGCGGGCGATCGTGGTGGCGCATTCCTGGGCCGGCGCGCTTGCCTTGCGCATTGCACTGGATCATCCGGATCGCGTCGCCGGCCTCGTGCTGCTCGCCCCTGTGGCCTATCCGTGGCGCGGCGGCGCCGGACGCTACAATGACGTGATTGCGACGCCGCTGATCGGGCCGCTGCTTGCGCATACGATCACGCTGCCGCTCGGTCTCCTCATTGCCAGTTCGGCTGCGCGCGGCGTGTTCGCGCCGCAGCCCATGCCGGTCGATTTCGTCCGCGACAGCGAGCCATTGCTCCTGCTGCGCCCGCGCGAGTTCATCGCCAATGCGCGCGACCTCGTCACGCTGAAGGCTGCCGTTGTCGAACAGGCCCCGCGCTATGCCGAGATCAGGGCGCCGCTGTCAATCATTTCGGGCGACGTCGACAAGACGGTCTCGACCGGCATCCACTCGCGGCCGCTCGCCGCATCGGCGCCGAACGCGAAGCTGATCGTGCTGCCGGGCACAGGCCACATGGTGCAGTACGTCGTGCCCGACCTCGTGGCGTCCGAGATCGAGACGATGGCCGGCCTGATGGTGCGGGACGTGGTGACGGCGCAATAGCTGCCGCGCCCTTGCGCCGCGCGAATGTGATCCGGCAAGGCTTGCGCCGCCGCGTAGCGCCGAACATCATGCGGCTCACCGGTTTCGGATTGCAGCAAAGGACACGTCTCATGCGGATCGACAACATTGCCGACCTCGTCGCTGAAACCCTTGCCCAGGCCGGCGTCAAGCGCATCTACGGCGTCGTCGGCGACAGCCTCAACGGCCTGACCGAGGCGTTGCGCAAGCGCGGCACGATCGATTGGCTGCATGTGCGTCACGAGGAGGTGGCCGCGTTCGCCGCCGCCGCCGAATCCCAGATCACGGGCGCGCTCGCGGTGTGCGCGGGCTCCTGCGGCCCGGGCAATCTGCACCTCATCAACGGCTTGTTCGACGCGCATCGCAGCCGCACGCCGGTGCTGGCGATCGCGGCGCAGATTCCCTCCGCTGAAATCGGCGGCGGCTATTTCCAGGAGACCCATCCGCAGGACCTGTTTCGCGAATGCAGCCATTATTGCGAACTGGTGTCGGATCCGGCGCAACTGCCCTACATGCTGGAGAACGCGATCCGCGCCGCGGTCGGCAAGCGCGGCGTCGCCGTATTGGTGCTGCCCGGCGACGTTGCGATGCGGACGGCGCCGAAGCGCGACATCGCGCCGAATGCCGGCCTGCTGCCGCCGGCGCCGGTCGTGCGTCCGGCCGAACCTGAGTTGAATGCGCTGGCGGCGCTGCTCAATGGCGCGCGGCGCGTCACGCTGTTCTGCGGCCGCGGCTGCGCCGGCGCGCATGACGGCTTGATCAAGCTTGCCGAGACGCTGAAGAGCCCGATCGTGCACGCGCTCGGCGGCAAGGAATATGTCGAATACGACAACCCCTATGATGTCGGCATGACCGGCTTCATCGGCTTCTCCTCCGGCTATGCCGCCATGCATGGCTGCGACGTGCTGCTGATGCTGGGCACCGATTTTCCCTACAAGCAGTTCTTCCCGACCGGCATCAACATCGCACAGGTCGATATCCGCCCCGAAAATCTCGGCCGCCGCTGCAAGCTCGATCTCGGCATCGTCGGCGACGTCGGCGAGACCATCGCCGCGCTGCTGCCGAAGCTCCATGTGAAGACCGACCGCAAGCATCTCGATGCCAGCCTCGCGCATTACAAGGACGCCCGCGCCGGGCTCGACGATCTCGCTCGCGGCAAGCCGGGCCAAGAGCCGATCCATCCGCAATATCTGGCGCGCCTGCTCAGCGAGCAGGCCGCCGAGGACGCGGTATTCACCGCCGATGTCGGCACGCCGACGATCTGGGCCGCGCGCTATCTGAAAATGAACGGCCGCCGCCGTCTGGTCGGCTCCTGGGTCCATGGCTCGATGGCCAATGCGATGGCGCATGCAATCGGCGTGCAGGCGGCGCGGCCCGGCCGGCAGGTGGTGTCGATGTCCGGCGACGGCGGCTTTGCCATGCTGATGGGCGATTTGATCACGCTGACCCAGGCCAAGCTGCCGGTGAAGGTCGTGATCTTCAACAACAGCGTGCTCGGCTTCGTCGCGCTGGAGATGAAGGCCGCCGGCTTCATCGAGACCGGGGTCGATCTGAAGAATCCGGATTTCGCGGCGATGGCCCGCGCCATGGGCATTCACGGCGTCAGGGTGGAGGATCCCGGCGAGCTCGAGGGCGCGATCCGCGACGTGCTCGCGCATGACGGCCCGGCGGTGCTCGACGTCGTGACCGCGACGCAGGAGCTGTCGATGCCGCCGACCATTACGCTGGAGCAGGTGAAGGGATTCAGCCTGTGGGTGCTGCGCGCGGTGATGAGCGGCCGCGGCGACGAGGTGGTCGATCTCGCCAAGACCAATCTCCTGCCGCGCTGATCGCGGCGGCCGGGCATGATCCGGAAGCGGCTGGCCATTTCCCTCGCGACAAACGCGGAACGTGTCTGCGCGGAGATCGTGCTGAAATCAGAGAATCAGAAGGGGATGGCGTTTCGAAGAAAGGCCATCCCCGTTCTAACGTCCGCCCCGGCATTGGCGCCGGGCGGACGGCGACCGACACCGCCGATTACTTCTGCTTGCCGTCCTTGTCGAACGAGGAGACATAGGCCCAGAGGTTGCTGGCCTCGTTCTCGTTCTTGATGCCGGCGAATGCCATCTTGGTGCCCGGGATCTTGGCCTTCGGATCCTTGATGTATTCGAGGAAGGTTTCCTTGTTCCAGGTGATGCCGGAATTCTTGTTGGCATCGGAATAATTGTAGTCCGGCGCGGAGCCGGAATGGCGGCCGTCGAGGCCGTTGAGCTCGGGGCCGACCTTGTTCTTGGCGCCTTCGCCGATTGCGTGGCAGGCGAGGCATTTATTGAACGAGGTCTTGCCGGCGGCGGCATCCTGCGCCAGCGCGGAGGATGCGGAAGCCAGCGATGTGACGACCGCCAGCGCGCTCAAGGTCTTTAGGTTCATGGGGTTCTCTTCGTTTCGTCCCGGGAGGTAGTGATCGTTTGTGGCATGTCCGGCTTGGACAGGACAAGCCACGAAACTTTGACAGGTTTCGAGGCCGCCCGCTTGTCCGAGAGAGAACTCGCCATTGCGGGGGTGGGGCAATCCGACCTTCGGCCGGTCCACTGAAACAGGTGCAGACGTGATTGATTTGTCGTAACAAATCGGCGAAGGGCAAAAGCCCAGCCGAGGGAACAACGATGTCCATCATGATGCCGGCGGCCGACCAGGCCGTCCTCGCTCGCCGCGCCGAAATCGTGGCCGCCTTGCGCGCAATCGTCCCGGGCGAGGGCGTGATCGACAGTGCCGCCGAGATGCTGGCCTATGAGTCCGACGGCCTGACCGCCTATCGGCAGCCGCCGATGGTCGTGGTGCTGCCCGATACCACCGAGCAGGTGTCGAAGGTCCTCAAATATTGCCAGGGCCAGGGCATCAAGGTGGTGCCGCGCGGCTCCGGCACCTCGCTGTCCGGCGGCGCGCTGCCGCTTGCCGACGGCGTGCTGCTCGGACTAGGCAAGTTCAAGCGGATTCGCGAGATCGACTTCGACAACCGCGTCGTTGTCACCGAGCCCGGCGTCACCAACCTCGCGATCAGCCAGGCGGTCGCCCATGCCGGCTTCTACTACGCGCCCGATCCGTCGTCGCAGATCGCCTGCTCGATCGGCGGCAATGTCGCGGAGAATTCCGGCGGCGTGCACTGCCTGAAATACGGCATGACCACCAACAACGTGCTCGGCTGCGAGATCGTGCTGATGTCGGGCGAGATCCTGCGCATCGGCGGCAAGTCGGCCGAGAATGCCGGCTATGATTTGATGGGAATCATCACCGGCTCGGAAGGGCTGCTCGGCGTCATCACCGAGATCACGGTGCGCATCCTGCAGAAGCCGGAGACGGCGCGTGCGCTGATGGTCGGCTTCGCCGAGGTCGAGGCGGCCGGCGAATGCGTCGCCCGGATCATCGGCGCCGGCATCATCCCGGGCGGCATGGAGATGATGGACAAACCGGCGATCCACGCCGCGGAGGCGTTCGTTCATGCCGGCTATCCGCTGGACGTCGAGGCGCTCTTGATCATCGAGCTCGACGGCCCTCAGGTCGAGGTCGACGAGCTGATCAAGCGGGTCGAGGCGATCGCGCAGGGCTGCGGCTCGACCTCCTGCCAGATCTCGACCTCGGAGGCCGAGCGCAATCTGTTCTGGGCCGGCCGCAAGGCGGCGTTCCCCGCGGTCGGGCGCATCTCGCCGGACTATCTCTGCATGGACGGCACCATCCCGCGCGGCGCCTTGCCGAAGGCCCTGGCGCGGATCCGCGAGCTCTCCGAGAAATACGGCCTCGGCGTCGCCAATGTGTTCCACGCCGGCGACGGCAATCTGCATCCCTTGATCCTCTACGATGCCAACAAGCCGGGCGAGATCGAGAAGGCGGAGGCGTTCGGCGCCGACATCCTGCGCTGCTGCGTCGAGCTCGGTGGCGTGCTCACCGGCGAGCACGGGGTCGGGATCGAGAAACGCGACCTGATGCCGGACATGTTCACCGAGATCGACCTCAACCAGCAGCAGCGGCTGAAATGCGCCTTCGATGCCGAGGGCCTGCTCAACCCCGGCAAGGTGTTTCCGACCCTGCACCGCTGCGCGGAGCTCGGCCGCGTGCATGTCCACGCCGGCAAGCTGGCGTTCCCGGATATCCCGCGGTTCTAGAGCATGATCCGGAAAAGTGCGAAGCGGTTTTCCGAAAAGATCATGGTCAAACAAAGAGCTAAAGCGCGATGACGATTCAACCCAATCTCATCGCGCTTTAGTACCGTCTGAGCAGCCCCGACGCCGCGCCGCTATCGCCATAGCCGGCGCAGGCCGCTTCCGGGTCTCTGGTCAACGCCGCCCGGACTCGCTTGAAGGTCTTGCCCGCCGCTTCGGACACCTCGGGGCGGAATTTGCGCGGATCGTAGTCACTGCCGTCGTGAGCCTTGATGGCCGCGTCGAACGCATTGATCATGGCCATCGCGGCGTCGGGGCTGCCGAGGAGTCTGGCGCCCGTTTGAACGCCGCCGGCACCATTGGCCTCATAGCCGGTGCATCGTTGTTCGAGCACCGCGGCTGCGGTAGCGAGCTGGTCGAGGAACGTTGCCTCGGCGTCGGTGAGCAGAGCGGCACGCGCCTGTCCCGGCGCGATCATCGCGAGCAGCGCGATGGCTATCGGTTTGATGTGCATCGTGATGGTTCTCCTGGCGGAGCCGCGATCAAATCAACGGTTGCCGAATGACGATAACAAGCCCTGCTTCCACGGCATCAGGAGCCACGTCAGCTATTGGTCCCGAGGCCAACGTGCTGAGTGTGCGCCCAGAGCCACCAACGCGCGAGGGCCGGTCGATACAATTCGACGGATCGCCCTAGCCATTCGATAACCTTAACCAATGCTTGCCGCGGTGGCCGCCGTCGCGCGTCGCTGCAATTACAGCGCGGACCCATTTACACGGCCTTAGACTGTTGCTCGGTATTTTCCGCAGATGCATGTCTTCGGGAGCACATCGATGCCCAGCCTGGCCGATCAGCTGGCGCTTTCGCGCAATCGGCCCGCGGGTTTCGACTACATGCGGATCGCGCTGGCGGCGTCGATCATTGGCCTGCACAGCACGAATGTGACGCTCGGGCTCGGCCGCGCGCTGGAAATCCAGAGCACGCTGCGCATCGGCGTCGCGATGATCCTCGCGCTGTTCTTTGCCCTGAGCGGCTTCTTGGTGACGGCGAGCTTGCTCCGGTGCAAGAGCCTGATTTCCTTCCTCGGCCTGCGCGTGCTGCGGATCGGGCCGGCGCTCGCGGTCGAAACCACGCTATCGGCAATCATCATCGGTTCGGTCTTCACCGCGCTGCCGTTGGCCCAATATGTCGCCGATCCGAAATTCCACGCCTATTTTCTCAATATCGTCGGCGACATCCATTACGAGCTGCCGGGCGTATTCCTGCACAATCCGCTGCCTGATCTGGTGAACGCCCAGCTCTGGACCGTGCCGTATGAGCTGTGGTGCTACGTCATCCTGGCGCTGCTCGCCGTGCTCACGATTTGCTTCAATCGGGTGGCGTTCCTGGGGTTCATGGTGATCGCCCAGATCGGGCTCATCGTCTACGACATCTGGCGCTGGGACGAGGTTCCGATCCAGCTTCGCCCGCACCTTCTGGTGTTCTGCTTCCTTGCCGGCGTCGGCTTCTACCTCTGGCGCGACAAGGTGCCGTTCAACCGCACTGTGTGCCTGCTGGCGCTGGTGCTGTGCGCCGCCGGCATGGCGACCGGACGCGGCGACGCGCTGGCTCCCGTGCCGGCCGCCTATGTCGCGTGCTATCTCGGCCTGATGAACCCGCGGCGGAGCTGGATCGTCTCGTCAGGCGATTACTCCTACGGGCTTTATCTCTACGGCTTCGTCATCCAGCAATGCGTCGCCACCTTCGGCCCGCCGGTCCAGCACTGGTATCTGAACCTCCTGATCAGCCTGCCGCTCGCCTTCGGCGTCGCCGTCGCCTCCTGGCATTTCGTCGAGAAACACGCGCTTCGGCTCCGAACCCCGGTCGAGAGCCTCGAGGCCGCGGTGCTGTCGCGGATCTCGATCGTCGGCTTCTGGCGCAGGCCGCCCGAGCGGGCCGGCTTGCGCGCAACGCTCGGCAACAGCGGCGCATCGATCTGACCCGCGCCGGCGGGAAGGACGAGCTTCGGTTCTGATTGAATCAGAACCGAAGCTCTCGCTTCTTGTTTTGACGCGTTTTCTTCACGCGAACCGGATCCACTTCGCTCGAAAACGCTCTACTATCCTCCCCGCCGCGCCTTTCTTCACAGCAGCGCGTATTGCGACCGCTCGCGCTTGGCGAGCAGCGGCAGCGCTTGCTCCGCGATGTAGGTCTTGAAAGCCGCGCTGTCCTGATGTGCCTTGAACGCGGCTTCGTCCTGGAACAATTCGTAGAACAGGAATTGCGCCGGATTGTCCTTGCCGCGGCCGATCAGGAACAGCTTGGTGCCGGGGTCCTTCTGCGCCTCGGGCAGGAAGCCGTCGAGGATTTCCGCGACCTTGTCGGCCTGTCCCTCCTTGGCTTCCCATTGCGCCACAACCAGAAGGCCTGACGTGTTGATCGCGTCGCTGATGGTTCTCGTGCTCATCGCATAGTGCTTCATTGGCAGTCCTCCGTTGCTTTGCTCCGATCGAGCTTGCGATCCGGCCCAGGGCGAGACGCCGGCGATCGCCATGATCGCGAACGAGCCGATGGCCGATCGCCGGGTGAGCCTCATCGTCGTGGTCGAAACTTCCGAACGTTTCATGTTCGCCTCCAGATGATTCGCGCCAACCGTCCTGCCGGCCGAACCGCAACGCGAGAGATAGTCGATCGTTCGGCGTCCCAGTTCGGTGATGGTCGAATTGTCGATGTCGTGAACATTTCGATCATGATCGAAGCGTTGCGGCGGCGTGACGTGCGACAAGCGCAAGGGGCATATTTCGATCGATGCGGAGCCGGCCATGCAGACCATCGCACCGGAGCTTGCCGAACTCGCCGGGCTGATCGCTGATCCCGGACGCGCCAGCATCCTGTCGCGGCTGATGGACGGACGCCCGCAGACTGCGAGCGAACTGGCGCTGGTCGCAGGCGTGACGCCCCAGACCGCGAGCTGGCACCTTTCGCGCATGGTCGAGCGGGCGCTGCTCAAGGTCGAGCGGCGTGGTCCGCGCCGCTTCTACCGGCTGGCGACCCCGCTGGTTGCGCAGATGCTCGAGGGCATGATGACCGTTGCCGCGATCGATCCGCACCCGTCCCGGCGGCCGCCGCGCATCGATCCCGAGATGCGCCGGGCCCGGACCTGCTACGACCACCTTGCCGGCGAGCTCGGCGTCGCCGTCACCGATGCGATGCGGGACCGCGGCCACCTCAATCTGGACCAGGAGGCCGGCGAGCTGACCGCTTCCGGCCGTGCATTGCTTGGCGATCTCGGCATCGACCTGCGTTCGCCGGCGCGGAGCCGGCGGATCTTGTGCCGGCCGTGTCTCGACTGGAGCGAGCGGCGTCCGCATCTGGCCGGGCGGGCAGGGGCCGCGGTTGCCGACCTTGCGTTGCAACGGGACTGGATCCGGCGCCGGCCGCAGGGCCGCTCCGTCGAAATCACCGACGCCGGACTCCTCGCATTCAGAAATTTGTTCGGCGCGCGCATTTGATTTCGGAGCCGAATTTCGTTACCGGCTAGGGCGTGGATACGCTCAAGGTCAGAGACGCAAAAGACGTCGAGGAAGTGGTGCGCGCGGCGGTTGCCAGCGAGCAGCCACTTGAGGTCATTGGACATGGGTCGAAGCGCGCCATCGGCCATCCGATGGCGACCAATGCGCTGCTCGACGTCTCGGCGCTGAATGCGGTCAGTTCCTACGAGCCGAACGAACTGATCATCACCGTGCAGGCCGGCGCGCCGCTCGCCGACGTGCAATCCCTGATCGACGCCAAGAACCAGCAATTCGCCTTCGAGCCGATGGACACGTCTGTGCTGCTCGGCACCGCGGGCGCCGGCACGATCGGCGGCATGATCGGCGCCGGGCTGGCCGGTCCCCGCCGCATCAAGGCTGGCGGTATCAGGGATCATCTGCTCGGGGCGCACGCAGTGTCCGGGTTCGGCGACAGCTTCAAGACCGGCGGGCGGGTGGTGAAGAACGTCACCGGCTACGACCTCTGCAAGCTGCTGACCGGCTCCTGGGGCACGCTCGCGGTCATGACCGAGGTGACCCTGAAGGTCATGCCGAAGCCGGAAGCCGAGCGGACGCTGCTGCTGCGCGGGCTCGACGACGTCACCGCCAACAAGGCGATGACGGCGGCGCTGGGCTCGCCCTTCGACGTCTCCGGCGCCGCGCATCTGCCGGGTTCGGCGTTGCGGTCCGGGGGCGGTGCGCTCGCCGGCCTCGCCTCCGGCCAGCCGGTCACGCTGGTGCGGCTCGAGGGGATTTCGGCGTCGGCGGCACACCGGGCGGTCTCGCTCAGCCAGACGCTCTCGTCTTTTGGAGCGGTCGACAGCCTCGCCGACGATGCGTCGGCCGCAATCTGGAGCGCGCTGCGCGACGTGGTGCCGTTCGCGGCGAACGGCGCGCTCGGGGCCTGGCCCGTGTGGCGTATCGTTTGCCCGCCGGCCTCTGGCGGCGCGCTGGGCCAGGCGTTGTCGCGCGCCACCGGCGGCGACGTGATCTACGACTGGGGCGGGGGGCTGATCTGGGCCGCGGTGCCGCCGGGTGCCGACGCCCAGGCCACGCTGGTCCGCGGCCAGGTCGAGGCGATCGGCGGACACGCCACCCTGATCCGCGCCACCGAGGATGTACGCCGGGCGGTCGATGTGTTCCAGCCGCAGGCGGCCGGGCTTGCCGCGCTCGGTGAACGGGTCCGGGCGAGCTTCGATCCGAGGTCCGTCCTCAACCGCGGCCGGATGATGCGAGGCGGGGCTGCATGAAGACCGAGTTTTCCCTGGCGCAGCTCGCCGATCCCGACATCAAGGAAGCCGACAAGATCCTGCGCGCCTGCGTGCATTGCGGCTTCTGCACCGCGACCTGCCCGACCTATGTGCTGCTCGGCGACGAGCTCGATAGCCCGCGCGGCCGCATCTACCTGATCAAGGAGATGCTGGAGAAGGACAAGCCGCCGACGGTCGACGTGGTCAAGCATATCGACCGCTGCCTGTCGTGCCTCGCCTGCATGACCACCTGTCCGTCGGGCGTGAACTACATGCACCTCGTCGACCAGGCCCGGGTCCGGATCGAGCGGGATTACCAGAGACCGCTGACCGAGCGGCTGCTGCGGTCGGTGCTCGCCCTCGTGCTGCCGCGGCCGGGCCTGTTCCGGATCAGCATGATCCTGGCCGGGCTCGCCCGTCCGTTCGCCGCATTGCTGCCGACGCCATCGGTCGGTGCGTCCAGTCCGGGTCTGCTGCGGCGGATCAAGGCGATGCTGGCGCTCGCGCCACGCGGCCTGCCGCAGCCGGGGCCGGCTGCCGGAACCGTGTTTGCGCCGATCGGCCGGCGGCGCGGCCGGGTCGCGCTGCTGCAGGGCTGCGCCCAGCAGGTGCTGGCGCCACGCATCAATCAGGCCGCGATCAATGTCCTGACCCGGCACGGCGTCGAGGTGGTGTTGGTCAAGGACGAGCAATGCTGCGGCGCGTTGACCCATCACATGGGACTGGACGGCGACGCGCTGGCGCGCGCGCGGGCCAACATCACGGTGTGGCAAAGGGAAGCGGACCAGAACGGGCTCGACGCCATCCTGGTGACGACCTCGGGCTGTGGGACAGTTGTCAAAGACTACGACTACCTGCTGCGCGAGGACAAAACATTCGCCGAGCCGGCCAAGCGAATCTCCGCGCTGGCAAAGGATATCACCGAGTATCTCTCGGCTCTCGAGCTCGCGCCTTCAACGCAGAAAGGCGACATCACCGTCGCCTATCACTCCGCTTGTTCGTTGCAGCATGGACAGAAAATCACTCAACTTCCGAAAGAATTGCTTTCCAAGAATGGATTCGTGGTGAAAGATGTGCCCGAGAGCCATTTGTGTTGCGGTTCGGCGGGGACCTACAACATTCTCCAGCCCGACATTGCGAGCAGATTGCGCGATCGCAAGGTCGCCAATATTGCGCTTGTCAAACCGGACATGATCGCTGCGGGCAATATTGGCTGCATGGTTCAGATTGCCGGCGGTACGTCAGTTCCTGTGGTGCACACGATTGAGCTTCTCGATTGGGCGACAGGAGGTCCCCGGCCAGGATTGAATTGATCGACTGCCACTCGAGCATGATCCGGACCTCAGCCTTGCCCTGACGCAACGTGAAGGACCGGCGCTTCCTTGCCACAGACGCGAAGCGATCGCGCGGCCATCATGCCCGACAAGCGAAGTGGAGAGCGCCTCTCCTCGAGGTGCAGCCAACGTCCGGCAAGCGATCACTTCAATGCGCCCGGTGGACTCAGATAGCGGCAACAGGAGGACCACGATGGCGAAGTCGAAGAAGGCGAAGAAAAGCAAGAAGGCCAAAAAGGCCAAGAAGGTGGTAGCGGCGAAGAAGAGGTCCGCGAAGAAGTCGGCCAAGAAGGCTGCGAAGAAATCCGCCAGGAAGACTGCAAAGAAATCGGCGAAGAAGTCAGCCAAGAAAGCCGCAAAGAAAACGGCAAAGAAAGCTGCCAAGAAGGCTGCGCCGAAGAAGGCCGCCAAGAAAGCCGCCGCCAAGAAGAGCGCGCCGAAGAAGGCCGCTGCTCCGAAGAAGGCTGCCGCGCCGAAGCCGGCCGCCCCGGTCGCGGCACCCCCGGCGCCCGAGCCCGAGCCGCAGCCGGCTCCGAGCTGGGCCACACCGAGCCACGAACCGGCGCCGGGCTGGATTGCCGGGTCGGCCGACGGGGGCGAGCACCACTAGAGCGTTTTCGAGCGAAGTGGGCACCGGTTCGCGTGAAGAAAACGCGTCAAAACAAGAATCTAGAGCTTCGGTTATGATTCAATCAGAACCGAAAATGCTCTAGACCGCTGCCACATTGCCGAAGTTCAACTGATCGAAGCCGCAGCGCGCCACGCTGCGGCTTCTTCCGTAGGTGCGGTGACGATCCGTGCTTTTGCGGGCACGGCGATTCGCGCCGATGCTCTCGCGCCGGGCCGACTGTTGCCGTTTCCCTCTCCAGATGATCCGTTCAACCGGTGCGGGAGCCGCAGTCTTGTGGTGCAAATGCAACACCCGCAAATCAACATGCGGCAAGATGGCTAGAACGCCTAAAAAGGCGGCACATGCATGTCTTTTTGGCTTCACGGTACCGTGCACGGGCCTCAGATTGATCCACGCGATTTAGTTGCAGTCCGTTAGCGCGCGCCCTGGGGGCCACCGGAGCTGGGCTGTCTGGAAAAGTTAGATGGGGATCGTCATGAAGAAACTGGCTTTGTTAGCAACGGCGCTAGCAATGATTTCGAGCTCGGCAATGGCAGCTGACATGGCGGTGAAGGCCGTCAAGGCGCCGCCGCCGGCTCCGTTCGACCCGTGGGACATCGCCTTTGGCGCTGGCATCATGAGCGACTACATCTTCCGCGGCGTCACCCAGTCCAACCACAATCCGTCGGTCACCGCCTATTTCGAGCCGCGCTACAACGTCAGCAAGGACCTGCAGCTCTACGTCGGTACGTCGACCGAAAGCATCTCCTTCGCCAACCGCGCCGCGGCTGAAGTGGACGTCTACGGCGGTATCCGCCCGACCTTCGGCGCCTTCGCCTTCGACATCGGTGTCTGGGGTTATCTGTATCCGGGCGGAACCTGCTACTACGGCGGCGGTGCCGTGGCCGACTTCGCGGGCAATCCGCTGAGCGCAGAATGCCAGGCGAACACTCTGACCAATTTCAACGTGATGAAGAAGGACGTCTCGTTCTTCGAAGTCTACGGCAAGGCGACCTGGACCATTAACGACAACTGGGCGTTCACCATCAACGAGTACTACTCGCCGAATTTCCTCAACACCGGCGCCTGGGGCAACTACTCGTCGATCATCGGCAAGTACACCGCGCCCAGCACCGTGTTCGGTTCCAGCGGCGTCGGCATGTATGTGTCGGGTGAGTTCGG
This sequence comes from Bradyrhizobium sp. UFLA01-814, assembly GCF_046718885.1. NCBI lineage: Bacteria > Pseudomonadati > Pseudomonadota > Alphaproteobacteria > Hyphomicrobiales > Nitrobacteraceae > Bradyrhizobium > Bradyrhizobium sp. UFLA01-814. The sequence continues at coordinate 17,626 of NZ_JAQOSR010000097.1, forward strand.
CCGGCAGTGGCTCGGCACCTCGGACAGCTTCTACGGCGTTCCGGCCTTCCCGAACGGCATCAAGTATGCCGACTACAACACCTGGAACATCGGCATCGGCTTCACCTACAAGGTGTTCACGCTCGATCTGCGCTACTCCGACACCGACATGTCGAAGGGTGATTGCAGCGCCTTCACCAGCGACTTTACCGCGGGCGGCAATACCAACGTGACCCCGATCAATCCGGGCGGCACGGGCTCCAACTGGTGCGGCGCGGCGGGCATCGCCAAGCTCTCGGTCGACCTGACCGCGATGTCCAACCTCAAGTAATCTCTCCTTCCGGGGATCGAGGGGGCGGCAGAGCAATCTGCCGCCCCTTTTGTTTTACGCGGCCTGCGGTGGCCGCATCGCCGTCGAGCCGCTAAGGCATGAATGAAGTTAGCTTGAGCCGCCGGGCTTCACCTCTCCCGATAGGGGAGAGGTGAACCGAGTACACTGCCGGACCGCTTCAATCCAAATTCGCGCGCCTATGACGCGGCGACCTTGGCCGCGTCGCGCAGGGTGAAGCGGTCGCCGTCGCGGACCAGCGTGACATTGCGCTGATGGAAGGCGTCGAGCGTCGAGCGGTGGCCGATCGAAACCACCGTGGTGCCGGGCAGCCTTTCGGCAATCAGCCTGTACAGCGCGGCTTCCGCCGGCTCGTCCAGCGAGGCCGTCGCCTCGTCCAGGAACAGGAATTGCGGCGCATGCAGCAGCGCCCGCGCGATGCCGAGCCGCTGCTGCTCGCCAAGCGACAGCATCCGGTTCCAGTGCGCCTGTTCCTCGAGCCGCGCCGCAAGCTGCTGCAGCCCGACGGCGGTGAGGACCTCGCGGACCCGTCCTGCATCGAATTGCGTGGCCTCGCCCGGATAGACGACGGCGTCATGCAGCGAGCCGATCGGCAGATAGGGACGTTGCGGCAGCATCATCAGGCTGGCATTGGCCGGGATCTCGACCGCGCCATCGCCGAACGGCCAGATGCCGGCCACGGCGCGGAACAGCGTCGACTTGCCGGCGCCGGAGGGGCCAGTCATCAGCGTGCGCTCGCCCTTGCGGAAGTCGAACCGGTCCGCGTTCAGCAGCGGCGTTCCGTCGGGCAGCCGCAGCACCAGGTCCTGCAGGCTGACGGCGCCGCCGCCCGGCGTCGCCGTGAGATGAATTCGGTGGTCGCGCTTGGCAAGGTTCGATGCCGTCGCGATCCCTGCCTCGAATCCATCAAGGCGGTTCACCACGGCCTGCCACTCGGCCAGTTGACGATAGATGGTGACGAAGTACGAGAACGCGCCCTGGACGTTTGAGAACGCCGATGCGGTCTGCATCATGCCGCCGAGCTGGATCTTTTGCGCAAAGTAGGCCGGCGCCACCAGCACATAGGGGAAGATCACCGAGGCCTGATTATAGCTCGCCGTGAACGCCGTGATCTTCTTGGTCCGGTTCATCAGGGCGATCCAGTTCTCCACCACGCGTCCGAAGCGAACGCGCAGGCGCTCGCGCTCGGCCGGTTCGCCCTGCAGCAACGCGATCTGCTCGGAGTTCTCCCGCACGCGCACCAGGTTGAAGCGGAAATCGGCTTCATATTGCTGCTGCTTGAAATCGATGCCGACCAGCGGCCAGCCGATCAGATGGGTCAGCACGGTGCCGAGCGCCGAATAGATCAGCGCGCACCAGACAAGGTAGCCGGGAACTGAATATTCCGTACCGAACAAATGCAGCGGTGCCTCATTGGAAAGGCCCCACAGCAGTGTGAGAAAGGACGCCAGCGTGACGACCGAGCTCAACAGGCCGAGGCCGAGCGTGAGCGTGCGATCGACGAACAGCTTGACGTCGTCGGTCATGCGCTGGTCGGGGTTGTCGGCAGCGTCGCCCTGGAGCTGCATCCGGTAGTGATTGGCCTGGCGCAGCCAGTCACCGAGATAGTGCGTCGTCATCCATTGCCGCCAGCGGATCTGCAGCCATTGATTGAGGTAGAGCTGGTAGACCGCCAGCAGGATGAAGAAGGCGACCAGGACGGAGAAATAGATGATCTCGCTGACGAAGGAGTCCCAATTGCGTTCCTGCAGCGCGTTGTAGAAGCGGTTGTTCCACTGCGTGAGCAGGACGTTGATGCCGACGATCGCGAGTTCGATCGCGATCACCGCGGCAAGCAACCCGCGGCCTGCCCATTTGTCCTCGGAGCTGAAATAAGGCGAGGCGATCCGCCACACCGTCGCGAGCGTCGAGCGAATGTTGTTCACAGATTATCGTCTCCGGGGAAGGGGCCGCAAAGGCCTGAAGAATCGGAACAATCGGGGTGATCCTCGACTAAAGTCGTAGGTCTGGCATGCAAGCGTTGGCTTGTCCCGGCAATCGAGTCAACCCTAGCATGAGGACAACGGCGAGGGGCGGGGGACCTTCGATTTTTCGCGAGGATGTGAGCGATCCTTACCGATCGTTCATTCGCGAGCCGGGGCTGCAGATTTTCCGACGGACTCCCGCAATCGCACCAGTCGCGCCTGCCCGCATGCAGGCCGGCGCGCTGCATAAAAAATGTGGGAAGGATCCCGAGATGAACACCTGGAATCAAATCTACAACCCGATGGGCAATGCGGCGCTGTCGACGGTCGCGGCCGCCATTCCCGTGGTCACGCTGCTGGTCCTGATCGCCAGCGGCAAGGTGAAGGCGCACATTGCCGCCATCATCGCCGTGATCGTGACCAACCTGATCACGATCTTCGTCTTCACCATGCCGGCCAACATGTCGATCCGCGCCACGCTGCTCGGCGTGATCACCGGGTTCTTCCCGATCGGCTGGATCGTGCTCAACGTCATCTTCCTCTACCAGGTCACGGTGAGGTGCGGGAAGTTCGAGCTGCTCAAGCGCGCGGTCGGCGGCGTCACCGAGGACCGGCGGTTGCAGCTGCTGTTGATCGCGTTCTCGTTCGGCGCCTTCTTCGAGGGCGCCTCCGGGTTCGGCACGCCGGTCGCGATCACCGGCGCGGTGTTGATCGGGCTCGGCTTCTCGCCGCTCGCCGCGTCCGGCCTGTCGCTGATCGCCAACACGGCACCCGTTGCCTACGGTGCGCTCGGCACGCCGATCCAGGGCCTCGCCTCGGTCACCGGCCTCGACCCCTACATCCTAGGCGCGATGGTCGGCCGGCAGCTGCCGCTGTTCTCGCTGATCGTGCCGTTCTGGGTGGTGTGGGCGTTTGCCGGCTGGCGCGGCATGAAGGAGGTGTGGCCGGCGATCCTGGTCACCGGCGTGTCGTTTGCGGTCCCGCAATTCGTGATCTCGAACTACATCAATCCCTGGATCGTCGACATCGGCGCCTCGCTTATCTCGATGGGAGCCCTGATCCTGTTCCTGAAGGTCTGGCAGCCGCGGCAGCTGTGGCTGTCGCCGGCGCTGCGCGGCCGCGATGAATCGGCGGCGACGATGGCCGCCGCACCGCCGCTCGACAAGACGCCGCTGACCCAGGGCGAAATGTGGAGCGCGCTGCTGCCGTGGATCATCGTCTGCATCCTGATGCTGATCTGGGGCAACGGTGCCTTCAAGGCCTGGGCGAACGCCAACTTCGTCTGGAACTATCCGGTCCCCGAGCTCGACAAGCTGATCTTCAAGGTGCCGCCGGTGGCTGCCAAGCCGACTCCGGAAGGCGCCGTGTTCGGCTTCACCTATCTGTCGTTCACCGGCACCGGCATGCTGATCGCCGCGATCATCTCGGGTCTGTTGATGGGCTTCTCGCCGCTCAAGCTGATCGCCGAGTATGGCCGCACCATCCGCCTCTGCGCGATCTCGCTGATCACGATCTCGGCGATGCTGGCGATCGGCACGCTGACCCGGCTGTCCGGCGTCGACGCCACGCTTGGCCTCGCCTTCGCGGCGACCGGCGTGCTCTATCCCTTCTTCGGCACCTTGCTCGGCTGGCTGGGCGTGGCGCTGACCGGATCGGATACCGCATCGAACGTGCTGTTCGGCAATCTGCAGAAGATCACCTCCGAGCAGCTCGGCCTGTCGCCGATCCTGATGGCGGCGGCGAACTCCTCGGGCGGCGTGATGGGCAAGATGATCGACGCGCAATCGATCGTGGTCGCCTCAACCGCGACCAACTGGTACGGCCACGAGGGCTCGATCCTGCGCTATGTGTTCCTGCACTCGATCGTGCTGGCGTGTCTGGTCGGTCTGTTCGTGACCCTGCAGGCCTATGTCTATCCGTTCACGATGCTGGTGCTGAAATAGCGCCGCGACGCGTCCGTCGAACCAGGAATCCCCGCGAGCGGACGGCTCGCGGGGATTTGCTTTTCAAGCCCATTTTCCGACGTTGCCAATCTGGCCAATCGCGTTCTGCTCCCATAGAAGGGGCCCGCAGTTGCGCGTCGCATTTCGAGGATTGGCAGGATTTCGATGAGGCGAAGTTTGAACGGCGGCATCGCCGCGTTGGCGCTGGTTGCCGCGGCTCTCGGCGCGGGTCCGACGCGGGCCCAGGACGAGTTCCCGTTCGGCTTCGTGATGACGCTCGATGCCGCGCGCATGCCGGGCTCCAAGCGGATTCCCTCGATCGAGGTCGGCGACAATGGCGAGGTGATCCTCGAGCTGTGGTGCGACGGCGGCAAGGGGCAGTTTTCGGTGGCCGGCAACACCATCGTCTTCGTTCCCGGCGCGATGGAGAACCGCACCTGCACGCCGGAGCGGGTGCAGGCGGACAAGGATCTGCTGGCTGCGCTCGGCGACATGACGGGCTGGCGGCGGCACGGTGACGAGGTGACCTTCACCGGCAGCAAGTCGCTGCGTTTCGTGATCAACAGCAACTAAAGCGTTTTCGAGCGAAGTGGACGCCGGTTCGCGTCAAGAAAACGCGTCAAGACAAGACGCTCAGGGCGTTGCGATCAGTCCGCTTGCGGTGGCGACGATCCAGCGGTTGCCCCAGCGCACGATGGAATCGATCCGTCCGAGGCCGGGGACGACGTCGCCGCGCGCGGCCATCTTGACGCCCTCGGGCCCCTCGAGCACGGCGGTGCCGTCGCGGACTTCGACCACCGACCATCCGGGGATCGTGCTCGGCCGCGTTTCCGGCGCCGCCGCCTGCGGCTGCTTCGGCCCCAATGCGGCGGCTTGTGCATTCAAGGTCGTCGGCGCGGCGCCCAAGGCGAGCGGGCGAGGGCCGGCCGGCGTGGTCCTCGGAATGCTGCCGGTGACGACGGGGTCGGCGTTGGACGCGGCCCGGCGTGGGCCCTCGTTCTTTCGGCTCGGCGCCACCTCCGCAATGTGCGGGGCCGGCGCCTCCTTCTGGGCCATCGGGACCTGGGCGGGAGCTGCGAGGTCGTGCCAGTTGGCTCCGCCGGTCCATCCCAGCACGAAGCTTGCGGCCAGTGCCGTCGCCGCCAGCAGCGCGGTGCCGATGCGGTCGGCAAACGGCTCCCGCAGCAATAGGGCGGCGTCGTGATTCTCGCCGGTGACATCCCAGAGGTCCGCCGTATGTGCCGGCGAATGCCCCTCCGTCACATCTGTTGGCCAGATGCTCGCAGCGCTGATCGGCTCGCGGTCTTGCATGGCGTGACCTGTGTTCGATGGCGCGAAGCATGATCCTCGAAACTAAATCGAGCCTTAATTTTCGGTGACCGAACTGCGGCGTCACGAAGTCTTTTGGTCGCAGGCCCCGTAGTTGCCCGGGTTTCTTCTGCCTGCAGCGGTCGATTCCGGACGTCGTCTCCGCAAAGCGGGTCGTCGCGGCGCGCGGGCGGGGCTATAGCGGTCGCATGCTCGATTTCGCCGCACAATATGCAGCCTTTCAGCGCCGCGACCCGACCTGGGACGGCGTCGTGTTCGTCGCGGTCAAGACCACCGGCGTGTATTGCCGCCCGGTCTGCCGGGCGCGCACGCCGCTCGCGAGCAATGTGCGGTTCTATGGCAGCGCCGCGTCGGCCGAGCGCGCCGGCTTCCGGCCCTGCCTGCGCTGCCGTCCCGAGGCGGCGCCGTTCTGCCCGGCATGGAAGGGCACCAGGACCACCGTTGAGCGCGCCTTGGCGCTGATCGAGGCGGGCGCGCTCGACCGCGGCAATGTCGAGGCGCTGGCGGGGCGGCTTGGCGTCGGCGCGCGGCATCTGTCGCGGCTGTTCGCCGAGCATCTCGATGCCTCGCCGCTCCAGGTCGCGCTGTCACTGCGCGTGCAGCGCGCCAAGCGCCTGATCGACGGCAGCGAGCTGCCGCTTGCGTTGGTGGCGCAGCGCGCCGGCTTCTCGAGCGCGCGGCGCATGAATGCCGCATTCGCAAAACTCTACGGCCGCTCCGCCGCGTCGCTGCGGCGCAAGCGGCCAGCCGTCACGATGCAACGAACCCCGATGGAGATCGGCAATGGCCAAGAGCTACGGCACCGTCAGTGCGGAACAGAAACTTGAGATGAGCGGCCTCGCATTCGTGCAGGGCCTCGCCAGCGGCGCGTTGCCGCTCAACACCATCGCGCGGACGCTCGGCTATGACGTCGCCGAGGCCGAGCGCGGCCGCGTCGTCGTCACGCTGGTGCCGACCGACGCGCATCTCAATCCGGCAGGCACCGTGCATGGCGGCCTCACCGCGACGCTGCTCGACAGCTGCATGGGGCTTGCGGTGCAGTCGACGCTCGATGCCGGCACCAGCCAGACCACGCTCGAGTTCAAGATCTCGCTGGTGCGTCCGATCACGCCCGACACCGGGCCGATCAGAGCGGAAGGCAATGTGCTCAATTGCGGCCGCCGCATCGGTACCGCCGAAGGCAGGGTCACCGACGAGCAGGGACGGCTGCTGGCCCACGGCACGACGACGTGCCTGATTTTCCCTTCTTGACGCCGAGCGCCGCGGAGAGACTGCGCCGGCATTGCATCGGGAGATCCGATGCCGGCGCAGTAACATTGGAATGCCTCCAGCAAGCTTACGGCTTAGAGACCTTCAAGTTCACCGCACCGATCGATTGCGTTACCCGAACACGCATCAAGCGCGTTCGGGTAGTGATGAATGCGATCGTCGATGGAGCCATGCACTCCGGCCGTGTTCAGCGTGGCCCCTCCGGATATCCCGGCATGTTGTTCCAGCCGGCGGGCAGCTCGCCGCCCGGCCGCGACGCGGCTCCGTCGTGTTCGGGCGGGCGAATGAGGCCGAGCTGAAGCATGGCGGTGATCGCATCTTCCTGTCCGAGCTCCTCGGCGATCCGTCCGTCCTGCACGCGCAGCACGGTGGTGCCGGCGAACGTCATCTTGCGGCCGGAGGCCGCCGGCAGTGAGCCGAGGCGGAAGTCGCTGAAGGCAGGTCCCGTGTGGGTGCCGCCGCCTTCCCAGCGGCCGACGACGAGATCGCCTTCCGCAACGAGATCGCCGACGCCCCAGAAATTGAGATCCGGAAACGCTTCGCGAAATTCGGTCATGAACTTCATGACCGCGGCGCGGCCGCGCTTCGGCTCGTGCATCGGGTAGTGCACGACAATGTCTGCCGTGGCGAGCTCGTTGATGATGCGCGGATTCCAGGGATTGCCCCAGAACTCCTTGAACCACCGGCCGACGACGTCCTTGTTTTCCTCTGACATCTCTTCGTCTCCATTTGCGCGTTGCCGGTATCGCGGCCGGCGTTCTGTCGATGCGCGCAGTGAACATTTGGAGGCGTGTGTCGTGCCACCCGATTTCAGATCGGGCGCTCGGTCGGCGTGCAAGCGAGATTCCGCTGTGTCGATATGGCGCTTAGCACCGCTTCTCGATCGTCGTCGCGGAATCGGGAAGCGGGTGGTTCGCGGAACGCGAACGCGAAATCGTATTTGCGGCACCAGAGGAGAACATCATGCGCAACTTCGATGCGATCGCCGCGCTGCGCGGCGACGGACTTCGTCCCGAGCTGCGGGCGCTGCTCGATCGCGCCGCGGTCGAGCCCCGTTCTGAATTGTTCGTCAGAAGCGACGGGATGCTTCAGTCCGGTCCGGACGCCACCCCGAAGACGGTGCGCGACAACGTCGTGCCGTTGAAGACGCGAGCGGCCTGAATCAGGTGAGCGGCGGCCTTACCGCCACACCGACTTGTCGGCGTCCCAGCGCTGGCCCTTGAACTCCTTGATCAGCGCGTCGATCGCGCCGTTGTCGTCCCTGGTCTCGCTGCCTTCCTCGTCGTTGCTGGAATCATCGGACAGATTCAGCCTGGCGCCGGCGCTGTCGTCCGATGTCGAGACGGTGGGGCTCGAGACCCACAGCATCAGCCGGTCAGAACTTCCGGGCTTGTCGGGCGAGACCAGGGCGGTGACCTCGTAATTCTGGGTGAGGCCGAGTGCCGGGTAGATCGTGCTGGGCCGCTTCAGCACCAGCTTGAGCTTGCCGGTGTTCGCGTTCCACGTCGCCGAGGCGGGCTTTGCGGCAAGCGTCTTCGCCAGCACGCCCGCGATCGCGGTTGCCAGCTTGTCCTTGTTGATCTTGTCGCCTTCGCGCCAATCGGCTGCAGCAAAGCGGATCGTGCGGTCCATCTCGACGACGCCGCTGGTCCAGCCGGCCGCGGTCACGCCGGGCGCCGATTTTGCCTTGGCGAGCAGCGCGCTGGCGTGCTCGGGATCGACGGTGAGGTTGATGGTCTGCTCGCCGGAGCGCATCGCATCGCAGGTCACCGCGAGGCTGGAGGTGCCGATCTCGACGGCCTCGCCCTTCAGGCTCTTGAGGAAATCCGCCGCCGCGTCGAGCTTCACCCGCACACCGATCGATTCCGGCGAAACGTCGGTGAAATCCTTCGGCTGCGGCGTGATGCCGTCCTCGGTGGCCTGGTTGTCCTGGAATTCCTTCTCGCTGAGATCGGAATTGTCCGTCGAGGCGACCTCGGTCACCGTCTGGCCGATCGTGATCTGGCCGCGGAACTCAAAACCGTCGCCGGTCTGCTTGCGGTTCAGCTTGACCGTCACCGGCTGCTTGTCGGTGACGCTCTGGGCGATCCCGGAAAGCGTCTGGCCGCTGATGGTCAGGTTGGCGACGAAGCGGTCCTTGCGGTCGGAGCTCTTGTCGGCGGGATAGCAGACGTCGAGCACGGCCGCGGTCACGGTCTTGCCCTGGCGGGTTTCCTTCAGGACGACGTCGGCATTGCCGTCCATCAGGCCGTCGATCGAGGTGAAATAGCGCGTCTCGGGGCCACTGGCGGGCGCCGCCTTCGATTGCAGCTTCATCTGGGCGAGAGCAGGCGCCGAGGCGACGGCAAGACCGAGCAGCAGGAGCGGGAGCGCGCGCATACGATAAGTCCTCGAAGGGCAGAATCGGTTCCGTCGTAACTAGCAAACCTCCATGTCATTGGCCAAAAAAGAAGGCCTCCTAACGGCGGCCTCGCGCCGCGATCGCGGTCATGTGCGTTCGTCAGGTTCCTGGCCGCTCTCCAGCCGGCCGCGCAGCACCGTCACGACGCGGCCCACGGTTTCGAGGTCCTTCATCGACAGCCCGTCGGCGAGGCCGTTCACCCAGGGCAGCTGCAGGCGCATCGCCGCGTCGAAGCTTTGCCGCCCCCTGGCGGTCAGCACGACGAGCTGGGCACGGCGGTGATGCGGGTTGGTCTCGAAGGCGACGAGCCCGTCCCGTTCGAGATCGTTGACGATCCGCTGCACGTTCTGTCTGGCAGCGCCGAGGTCGCGCGCCAGCCATGCGACCGGTTGCGGGCGCTCGGCGGCGACGATGGCGCCGAGGATCTGCCAGCGTGCGCTGGTCAGCCCGAGCCCGGCCACCAGCCGGTCGCCTGATGTGAACAGCAGGCTGTTGAGCCTGAACAGGTCGGGAATCAGGGTGCTCAGCGCTTCGCCCGCCGGCGTTCGTTTTGCATTCGGCATTTGTCACCATATAAACGTATTGACATCATAATGTCAATTTATATATGTATCCATCATAACGGAATGACATCATAACACCATATAGAACGGAGCCAACCATGCCGCAGATGCGCCCCCTGGACCCCGCTTTCCCGATCGACCGCCAGCTCGCGGTCGATGCCACCAATGTGGTGCTCGTCAACCTCTTCACGCTCGATGCGGCCGACGAGGACACCTTTCTCAAGGCCTGGCAGGACGACGCCGCCATCATGAAGCGGCAGCCGGGTTTCATCTCGACCCAGCTGCACCGTGCGATCGGCGAGAGCCCGGCCTATCTGAACTACGCGGTCTGGGAATCGATCGCGGCCTTCCGCGCCGCGTTGATGAACCCCGAGTTCAGGGCCAAGCTTTCGGCCTATCCCGCCTCGGCGGTGGCCTCGCCGCATTTGTTCCAGAAGGTGGCGGTGGCCGACATCTGCGTCGCGTAAGCTGTGATGATTTTTGGTTGATGCGACCTCTCCGCAGACTCGCTTCGCCTCTCCCGCTTGCGGCGGGTGGGGGTTCTCTCCCTACGAAGGTTCTCGATCGTGGAGATACCCCTACCCCAACCCTCCCCCGCAAGCGCAGGGCTATCGCATTTCGTGGCGGTGCCCTCGTGGCCATCCTTCGAGACGCCCGCCTTCGGCGAGCTCCTCAGGATGAGGTCTTGTTTTGCGGCACAATAGTAGACCCTCATGGTGAGGAGCGCCGCTTGCGGCGCGTCTCGAACCACGAGGCCAAGCCCTTGCGCGGTCGCCACGATAGCCCTGCCCGCAAGCGGGAGAGGCCAAGCGAGTCTGCGGTTCGGCCGATTCAACCAAGATTTTCGCGCGCTAGCGCGCGTGCTGGCCCTTGTTGGTCGGCAACGGGCAGTTGGTGCAGACCCGGTCGTCGCACATCCGGCAGATCGTGAAGCGATCCATCTCGGAGGTGTCCTGCCTTGCCAGCAGCTCGCGGATCAGCGTCGCAAGCTGCTTCCTCTCCGTCGACGACAGCACATCCAGCAGCGACGTCACGGCCGAAATCCGTGACGCCAACAGCTCGTTGCGAGATGCCGCGCCTGACGCCGTCAGGTGCAAGGCGACCTCGCGGCCGTCCTTGCCCGCCCGGCGTTCGACAAGCCGATCCGAAACCAGCCGGTCCACCAGCCGGACCGTTCCGGAGTGCGACAGGCCGAGGATCCGCCTCAGCTTGTCGTTGGTCATGCCCTGGCCATAGCCGATGACGATCAGCGCCGCGGGCGTTTCGCCGCCACGGCCGACCACCTCGCGCGCGCCTTGCTCGATCCGATCCATGACGGCGAGCGACAGCGCGCCCAGCAGATTGGCGATTCCGTTTTCCATGCGGAGAATAATATGTGCGCTGCGCACAAAAAACAACTTGACCAGATATGTGCGCTACGCACATATTATTAGGGAGAGCAACGACGGCAAGAATGGAGAGCAGCGATGACGACCCGAAGCACCGCACTGGCAACGCCTGACGCGTCCGGCAGCGAACCCGCCCTGAAATACGTGCAGGCCAACGGCGTGCGGTTTGCCTATCTCGAACAGGGCAGCGGGCCGCTTGTCCTGTTCATGCACGGCTTTCCCGACAATGCCTGGTCGTACCGAAAGCAGCTGCAGGTGTTCGCGGACGCCGGATATCGCGCGGTCGCGCCGTTCCTGCGCGGCTATGCGCCGACCGAGATTCCGGCCGACGGCATTTTCGATCCGATCGCGCTGGGCCAGGATCTCGAAGCGCTGATCGCGGCGCTGAGCGACGACGGACGCGCCTACGTCGTCGGCATGGATTGGGGCGGCACCTCAACCTTCCAGGCGCTGGCCACGGCGCCATCGGCGATCAAGGCCGCCGTGGTGATGAACACCGCGCACCCGATCACAATCCCAAGCCTCAGGAGCGATCCCGATGCCGTTCGATCGGTCTTCCATGTCTATTTCTTCACGGTGCCTGGCGCTCACTCGGCGGTCAACATCGAGGGACTTCCCTTCGTCGACTACCTTTGGAAGTTGTGGTCGCCGACCCTGCAGAACGACGCGCATCTCCGCTCGGTCAAGGAGACGCTCTCTTCTCCCGGCACCATGAAGGCGGCGCTGAAATACTACAACGGCCTGGTCGATGCGGGTGTTGCGGGCCGGTTGCCAATCAACGACATGCATACGCCGACGCTGACGATCTATGGCGGCAACGATCCGACAGCGCGGTATTCGATCAAGGAAGAGCCGCTCTTCAAGGGGCCACATCAGCGCATTGTCCTGCCCGATGTCGGCCATTTCCCGCACCTCGAGCGCGAGGCCGAGGTCACCGGTCTGATCATGGACTGGTTCACAACACACGCCGCCGACTGAACGGGCGTGCCGCAAGCAGCGGCCGCGTCAGTCAATATCTTTCAAATTTTTCCGAGAAGGAGTGCGCGCAATGGACGCCACGACACAGCAGCAATACGCCGAAGCGTTTCACCGACTTCACAAGCAGGGCGATCCGCTCGTCCTGTTCAACGCCTGGGACGTCGCCACCGCCAAGGCGATCGCGAAGGCCTCACCGGCGGTGGCGACCAGCAGCGGCGCGGTCGCGGCCGCACTCGGCTACGCCGACGGCGAAAATGCCCCGCTCGAGATGGTGGAAGGCCTGGTCTCGCGGATGACCGCGTCGGTCTCGGTTCCGGTGTCGATCGATCTGGCGGCGGGATATGGCGACACTCCGGATGCCGCCGCGCATTCGGCGGCGAGGATCCTGAAGGCCGGCGCGATCGGCATCAATATCGAGGACGGGCTTGTTGGCGGAAAACGGCAGCTCGTCACTCCGGAGCAGCATGCCGCGAAGATCAGGGCGGTGCGGGACGCCGCGCAACAACTCGGCGTTCACCTCTTCATCAATGCGCGAACCGATCCGTTTCTGCTGAAGTTCGGCTCGCCCGAGCAATGCCTGAATGAGGCGGCAAGGCGTGCGAAGGTCTATGCCGATGCCGGTGCCGACGGAATTTTTGTGCCGGGGCTCACCGACCTCGCGCTGATCGAGAGGCTCGTCCAGCTGACGCCGCTGCCCGTCAACATCATGGTGACGCAAGGTGTGCCCGAAATCGGCGAGCTCGCCCGTGCCGGTGTTCGCAGGGTGAGTCTTGGGCCGTGGCCGATGATGGCGGCAATGCGCGTCATCGGACAGGCCGCAGCCGCGGTCGCCTCCAGCAAGCAATACGGCGCCTTTCTACAGCCCGACGGTTGAGCCCGTGAGCGCAGGCGATGCCACGGTCCGGCCGGACCATTCAGTCCGTGCCGGCCGGACTACCGGGTTCATGAACGAATTAGTCACTCGATCACTTCGTCTGCGCCGCTGACGACTGAAGCAGAGAACTCGTGGCCGAGCAGTTTGGCGGTCTTCAGGTTGATGACGAACTCGACCTTGGTGACCAGCTGGACCGGAAGATCGGCAGGCTTCTCACCCTTCAGAACCCGGCCGGCGTAGACGCCCGCGCGGCGATGCGACTGCACGAAATCTCCGCCATAGCTCATCAAGCCTCCGGCCGTCGGGAAATCCCGGGTCTGCGTGATTGCGGGAACACGATACTTCAGTGCGAGATCGGCCAAGCGCCGGCTGCGAAATGCAAAATAGGGATCGGAGGTGAAAACAAGCGCGTTTGCCGACTCTCTCGCCACGGAAGAGAATACGGACTCGAACTCGTCTTCCTTGCTTGCCCGCAATATCAGCAGATGGACCCCCAAAGTTTCGGCAGCGGCCTGAAGCCTCTGCAGTTGCGAGCTGGCAGTTGGACTTGTCGGGTTGGTCACGACCCCCAACGTTGTCGCCGCCGGCAGGAGCTCGTGCATCAACTCGAGCCGCTTCGGCGACACGTCGACGCTCAGGCTCGAAACTCCCGTGATGTTGCCTCCCGGCCGCGACAGGCTGTCCACCACACCCAGCTGAACCGGGTCGCCGCCCATCTCGAAGACGATTGTCTTGGTGACGCCGGCAGCTTTGGCGGCAAGCGCGACGGGCGCGCCGCCGGGCGCAACCACCACATCGACGTTGCGCGCGATCAATTCGCCGGCCAGCGCGGGTAACTGGGCATATTGCCCATTGGCCCAGCGATACTCGATCGCGACATCGCGGCCCTCGACAAAGCCGGCTTCACGAAGTCCCTGGTGGAAAGCCTTCAGCCGGCTGCCGAACAACTCCGGCGATTCCGGACAAAGATAGCCGATCACAGGCATCGACGGCTTCTGCGCGTGCGAGGATGTGGTCCAAGCCGCGGCGGCGGCCATCAACAACAGGACCTCACGCCGGCTGCCGCGTCCGTGGGATGTTGCTGCACCAGAGTGAGCGCAACTCATGCTCTATCGACCCGCTGGCGTTCGCCGTCGGCGGAAGTATATCCCACGATCCGAAACCAGTCGCCAACGGACTGCACCGAACCGCGCCTCGCGGCATCGGCCAACGCACATCAAAAAGATATTCCGAACACCGGAATGGCGTCATCGAAGCCCTTGATTTGTCGACTCCCGATATCCTCCAGCGAGCGCTTGCCTCTGACGCTTGCGGCGGTCCTTGCGTCCATCAGGATTTCCCGATCTGCGGCAGATGCGCACAGGCGGGCGGCGAGATTCACGACACTGCCGATGGCCGTGTAATCGAGCCGGTCATCGTAGCCGATCCGTCCGACCGTCGCCGATCCACTGGCAAGCCCTATTCCAAAGCCAACCTGGTAGCCTCGCGACCGCCAGCCGCCGATCAAGCCTTGCACGCGCTTCTGCATTTCGCTCGCAAGGTCGACGGCTCTCAGCGCCGGCTCCTCGACCGGCACGGGTGCGTTCACCAGCACCATCAGCCCGTCTCCCGAGAAGCTGATGAGCGTTGCTTCGAACCGCGCAATGACCCTGCCCAGGACCTCATAATATTCGGACAGCACGCTCATGACTTCCTCGGGAGTGACGCCTGCGGAAAATGCGGTGAACCCGCGCAAGTCACAGAACACAACGACGACGTCGGTGCGGCGGCCATCCAGCACGCTGTCATCGCCGGCACGATCGACGAGATCGGCGACCTGAGGCGCGAGAAACCGCTTGAGCTTCGCGATCCGCTCCTGGTGCTGCTGCGCCAGCGCGAGCTCACCGGCCATCCTGTTGAAGCTGTTTGCCAGACGCTGAAATTCGTCACCGGTCTGGATCGCAATGCGGTGCTCGAACGACCCGGCGCCGATCCGCTCGGTCCCCTCCTCGAGCAGCCTGATCGGCTCGGTCATCCGGTGCGCGAATGCATAGGCGAGCAGCCCTGCAAATACGGTGCTGCCTGCGAGAAGCACTGTCGTCCGTCGCAACGCGGCATAGATCGGGGCGTAAGCCTCGGAGAGCGGCTGCGCCACCACGACGGTCCAATCGGGACCCGCCACAGGAGCCGCGCGGGCAGCAACCCGACGTCCCTGTCCGTCCCGGCCCGTTGCAAAGCCCGCTCCCGGGCCGATCGCGTCGCGTATGGCGCGAAACGGCTGAGAGGTTGTTTCTTCCAGCCCGCGGAGCACAAGGCTGATGTCGGGATGGGCAATGAGACGGCCTGGCCGGTCCAGCACGAAGGCGAGGCCGGTCTCTCCCACCTTGATCGCCGATACGACATCCCAGATCAGCTTGAGATTGACTTCGGCGATGACTGCGCCGACCGCGGATCGGTTACCCACGAGCGCAATGGTCAAATACGGTTCCGAGCCTCTGTTGTAGCTGACATCGCTGAACCAAACCTGACGCGCGTGGGCGCCGACCAGCGCAGGTTCAGCCGATCGGTCGGTACGACTTTCAATTCGATTGAGGCCGACCCGTGAGACGTAGAGACGCTCCAACCCATTGTTGTCGATGAGTGTCAGGCTGACCACGGCTGGCGCTTGACGAAACAGACGCAACGCATCGGTTCGGCGCCCCTCATCGGCCTCGTCGGTCCAGGGAAGTTGGACCAGCCAGCCCAGCTGGCTTGCGATGTCGGAGATGAAGTTATGAATTTCAGCGGCCGCGGACGTCGCCTGAACACCAAGCAACTGGTCCAGCCTTGCACGTTGATCGCGGTAACCGAACCAGGCTTCGATTGACCCATTGATCACGAGCGGAAGCGCGACGGCCAGGAACAGTCCGAGAAAATACTTTGGGAAGAGGCCGCGAAACCGATCTCGGACAATCATGCCCTGATCCCTGAAAATGCGACGGATCTATCGATATGCGAAATGAAACCTTGAAAATGAAGCCCCGGCGCTGCCGCCAACCGGCATCTTCTAGCATAATGAGCCGTTTTAGGCCGCAATGGGATTGCTTTTCGACCCGACCAAAGGACGCAGTCGGATCCGGCCGCCATTTCGCTTGCGTCGGCCCTGCAAAACCTTGGCCCTATAAAATTCCGGCATAGCTGGGCGAGCCAGATGCGAAGAGAATAAAACTCCGACCTGGCTTAAAGCCAGCGGTATGAGGACGCGCCAATGCGCGTCCCTTGTATTGACGCGTTTTTCTTCGCGAACCGGTACCCGGTTCGTTCGAAA